>NZ_JAXRUT010000041.1:0-29971 GCF_035156405.1 Algoriphagus aurantiacus
CATCATCACCAAAAAAGGAATGGACAGAGCAAGTTCAGACGTAGGCCTGATCTTCACTGCCTACAATCTGCGTAGAATCTTTAACTTGGTAGGGCCGGAAGTACTCAAAGCGTATCTGAAAGCACTTTGGTGCTGTTTTTTGGCTGTGATGGACCTTTTAGATGCCCCAAAGACACCGGAATATAAAACACGGATTTTAGCCTTTAACTATGGGTATTTACCGAAAGCGGCTTGAAATCAAAGAAAATGAAAAGCTGGAAGGCTACAATTTTACCAACCGGAAGGTTTTTAGACGAACTGTGCTCTCACGCCATCGGGATTTGCAATCCCGAGGATATAGGGATGGATTTATAATCTAAAACTCCAAACAGCTACATCCAGATACTCTTGCCTGACCAGCGAGGTCAATATTTCTTAAAATACGGATTGAAAATCCTACGAAATGGATTCGAGATTACAAATCCCGAATAGCAGCATAGCGCGCTCCTTGGGATTTGTAATCCCGAGGATAAACCGTTGGATTTGTAATCCACATAAACTAAACCTCAAAGCCAAATCAACCAAACTCAGTCAATTCAAGCTTTCCCTTTTTTATCCCAAAATAACCCAAAGCACTACTCCATATATAGTCTTCTTCCTTTTCTACCCAACCTGCCCGAACAGGATTCATATGTATATAGTTGACTGTCTCAAAGAACTTTTTTGAATAAACCTCCTCTCCATGATATCCTTCTTCCCAAAACCAGATTCTATCTCCCACAGTCAGCAGATTCACCATCCAAGATTTTCTGCTTTCTTGTGGGTTGTCAATAATTAACTTTAATATCTTTTTGGAAATGAATTTCTTAAAATCACGGATAATATCACTGAGATCTTCATTCTTCGCCCTAAGTATCAAATGACAATGATTACTCATGAGTGCCCAAGCAAAAATTTCCAACCCTCTATTCGCTTGGCAGTATTTGAGGTTTTTGATCAATTCCTCCCGATATATATCCCTAGTAAATACATCTACCCATTGGTGAACAGTAAAAGTCACAAAATGTACAGCCCCCTGATCTTTGGTCCTGAATTCAAATGACATACTGAAGAAAGTTATAACTCTAATTTAAAGAAATTTGAGTGTGGGATATTCAACCCGCATTATGCATTAGCAAATCTACTACGGCTTCAAACCGCCTCAAAATCAGTCGCTATGCTTCACTTTTCGCTCCTGCCTTTGCCAGCAGGCAGGCTCACCGCCCCGTACGTACGGGACGACTCGATCTCCAAAGTGACTGATTTCCTTGCAGTTTGAACCCTCGCTACGAAGCCTAATGTATAGTCCGGGTTCAAAATTGTTTTTTGAATATGGATTGATTCGGGATTGCAAATCCCGAATAGCTGCATTACAAATCCCGAATAGCTATCAATCCTTCAAAGTAAAAAAGTCAACAGATTCCTGAGGATGGATTTGAAGCACATTAGCCAGCACCAAACGCACCAATGTTTTGGATGCCAGAAATCTTGGCAGATTAGCCAACTTCGCAAATTCATTTAGCGTGATTTTATCGGATTCGCCGAGAGCCTTCATCAGAATTTCTTCCTTTCTCCCATAAGTAAAGACCATGTCTTTTGGATTTCTGCCTCTTCTCAAAATCTCCCAAACTTCTCTACTGGCCTGCACAGATCGATCTGCTACACGAATAAAAGCTCGCTTCTTTTCCTTTTCTATAAGGTAATGCGGACGCTGGGAACTTATCGGAACCTTAAAAATTGCTACTCCCTTCTTCTCATTAATCTTTAGGGAAAACAACTTGTATTCTAGTCTGGGAAAAATAAGCTCGTTAATAGCTTTCTCCATCACAAAAATCTCCTCCTCTATATATCGCTGCCCGCTGACAGTGCCATCATCGTCTACTCCTATCAGCAAATCCCCACCAGAAGTGTTGGCAAAGGCGATAAGCTCGCGGACAATCTTCTCCGGATAAGTCGCTTTCTTTTTAAATTCAATTCTCAGCCCCTCACCTTTCGCAGCGAGAAGCTTCACATCTTGCAGCGTCATTATTGTAAATTTTCAGTAGAAATGATGATGAATGAACCGTTTATGACTAGGAATGTTAACGAAAGGGTTAATTAGCCTCTCTAGTAATGATCGAAGGGAGAAGAAATACACATCTGACTAGTAATACAAACTCAACAATAACGAACTTTGCGTATCCTTAGCGCCCTCCGCGGTTAAAGACCTCTATTTGCTTACTCCGCGATTCAGCTGATCCAATCTGGATTTTTGAGATTGCCACTCATCGCGCAGCCGAGCAGCTTCCATGAAATTGAGTTCCTTGGCAGCTTTTTCCATCAACTTCTGTGTTTGCTGGATCAATTTTTCCAACTTATCCTTACTTAAATACTGAACCACAGGATCTGCAGCCATACTCTCTTCACCCGGCATAGGCTCAGCATAGAACTTCGCATTTTTCTTCGAGTCCGCAACCTTGGTTTGTCCCATGATTTTATCATGCGACTTCACCACCGTCGTCGGAGTAATACCATGCTCTTTATTATACTCAATTTGTAAAACGCGTCGTCGTTTTGTCTCATCTATGGCTGACTGCATGGAATCAGTAATTTTATCCGCATACATAATCACGCGCCCTTCGGAATTTCGCGCGGCACGACCAATCGTTTGCACCAAACTACGCTCATTTCTTAAAAAACCTTCCTTGTCCGCATCAAGAATTGCCACCAGCGACACCTCAGGCAAATCCAAGCCTTCCCGCAATAAATTAACTCCAACAAGTACGTCGAAAATCCCCAAACGTAATTCCCTCAGAATTTCCACACGGTCCAGTGTTTTTACCTCAGAGTGAATATAGCGGGATTTCACACCGGCTCTTTCCAGAAACTTCTGAAGCTCCTCTGCCATCCGTTTGGTCAGCGTGGTAACTAGTGTTCTTGCACCACTTTTAATCGTCTGATCTATTTCCTCCAGCAAATCATCAATTTGATTTTGACTTGGCCTCACCTCAATCGTAGGATCTAAAAGCCCAGTTGGACGAATGATTTGCTCTACCACCACTCCTTCGGTCAAAGACAATTCATAATCAGCTGGCGTCGCGGAAACATAGATTACCTGATTCGTCAGATCTTGGAACTCCTCAAATTTAAGAGGACGATTGTCCAACGCAGAAGGGAGTCTGAAACCAAAATCCACCAAGTTGATTTTACGGGATCTATCTCCTCCCCACATCGCACGCACCTGGGGCAAAGTCACGTGACTTTCGTCAACGACTAGGAGAAAATCATCTGGAAAATAATCTATCAGGCAGAATGGTCTCGCACCAGGAGCTCTCCGATCAAAATACCTGGAATAATTCTCCACTCCAGAGCAATAGCCCAACTCCCGCATCATTTCCAAATCAAACTCTGTCCGCTCCTGAAGTCGCTTTGCCTCCATAAATTTCCCTTCCCTTTCAAAGAAATTCACCTGATCCACCATATCATACTGTATTTCATGAATGGCTGTTTGGAGCGTATCCTTACCTGTCACGAATAGGTTTGCCGGGAAAATGGAGATGATTTTCTCGTCATTAAGTTTTTTACCAGTGGCCGGGTCAAATCGCTGAATCGCTTCAATCTCATCTCCCCAGAAAAAAATACGGTATCCCCAGTCGGCATAAGCCACAAAAACATCCACTGTATCACCTTTCACACGAAAAGTCCCATGTGTTAAATCATGCTGGGTTCGACTGTAAAGAATATCTACCAACTTGAAGAGCAATTGATTTCTTGGAATCCTGTCCCCTTCCTGTAGCTTGATGACGTTTTTCCCAAACTCATCCGGATTTCCTATACCATAGATACAGGAAACAGACGCTACCACAATCACATCTCTACGTCCTGTAAGTAAAGCTGAGGAAGCACTCAATCGAAGCTTCTCAATCTCCTCATTGATCGAAAGATCCTTTTCTATATAAGTGCCTGAAGTAGGAATAAATGCCTCTGGCTGATAATAATCATAGTAAGAAATAAAATACTCGACTGCATTGTCAGGAAAAAATTGTTTGAACTCACCATACAACTGCGCGGCTAGCGTCTTGTTATGACTTAGAACCAATGTTGGCTTTTGGGTCTGCTGAATTACGTTTGCTACAGTAAATGTTTTACCCGAACCGGTTACCCCGAGCAGGACTTGAGCCTGATCACCGTTGTTCACTCCCGCCGTAAGCTGTTCTATGGCCTTAGGCTGGTCGCCAGTAGGTTGATAATCTGAGGTAAGTTTAAATTCCATATGCTTTGTCCGAAAATACCCAACACCAATCTTCTATACAATAGTTTAGAGGAATAGTGAAAATTACTTCGCTATGCGTTTGAATTTGCCAAGATTGTAATACAAATAGTTCGTTCTGAGGATCAGGACTAGAAGCAATGGGATAAGACTTGGATGAAAAGACTGCCAGCCCAAAATCCAGAAAACAACTGCCGCATCTGCCATAATCAAAGCAAAGAGCAAGTATTTCAACACCCAAGGCTTTATCGTTTTTTTGAGTAAAGTGAAAGCCAGCACAAGATGACCGGGGAAAGCCCAGAGAATATTCCAGTTCCACTTAGTAGAGGGGATGAGAGAATATATCCACAGAATTGATATCACAAGTCCTATGATTCCCAGTATCCCAAAAAATGCCACATCAAAACCAATGAAGAGCCTTTTCTTCTTAATGCCGATAAATGTAATTCCTGTAAAAGCGATTGCTACCACCCAAAAAATCCAATAAGGATTTACCGCTCCAAAAGAGCCTTTAGGCTTTTCAAAATCTAAGATTACCCTATTTTGACCGACCAGAGGACGGGTAGGTCCGTCACCTTGGATCTCCGCTCGCGCAAATGCTCCTTCCACATACTTAGGCAGAAATTGCTCTTCTAATGGGGTAGCGTCTCTATCCAGCCTGGACCCCAGCGCCAAATCAATTCCTAAATCTGACCAAGACATAAAATAAACCATCTCATCTATCAATTCCCGAAAGCTTTTGTCCACAGCTTCCTGCTCCTCATCATGCCAGATTAATTGATCACCAAGAACAGTGCTGATCGCATCACGCACACGGGTAGCGCAATTGTCAAAGAAAAAGTCGTAACGATAGGCCCGATTCTCTGGTAAATAATTTGTCTCCAAAAACCGGATCAGGTCAATCTTCTGCTGCTCATTAAGATTCAGCACCTGCTCACGCACACTGCGATGGAAGTAATCATACTCTGCAATAAAGCGATCAAAAGTGGATACTGAGAGGTAGTATTCCAATCTACCTCCGGCAAAATTCAGAACAAAATTAGGCGCTCCAAAGTCAAAAGTTCCATAGTTATAAACCACATCCCTTCCTGAAGCTAGATCCATCACCCGAATCCCACTGTGTCCGAAGGAACTATAAATCTGCTCTCCAGGATCGCAGGTGAGTAGGCTGATTTGGTATTGTTGAGCTTGCAAGGAACCCAAACCACTGACAGTCAGCAAAAAAATCAAACTAATAATTGTTTTTTTCAAGTTCATTTCACTAAATTAATAGAAGCTTTTTTAGATAATTTTTTTGTATGAAAACAAGGGGCAAAATGATAGCCCAAGAGGCAATTTTTTCATGCCGAATATACAGCATATTCCTGGCAGTTCTTTTTTGGTGTCTGTGCTTCAGCGACTCTTTATCTCAGGAAATTGGCTCCTATCGAACGATTAGTTCTGGGAATTTTGGAAATATTGGGATCTGGGAAGTTTACGATGGAACGGTTTGGACACCTGCAGTCACCAAGCCAACACTTGTAAATGACATATATATAGATCAAACCCATAAAGTCACATTGACTGGAAATGAAGAAGTCAAGAGCCTATTAATTAATGCGGAAACAGGTGCTGGTGAAAAGCTGAATCTCAACGGTAGAAACCTTAACCTTTATGGCTCCCTTCAAGCATTCGATGGAGCCGCACCCGGAGTTCCTGCAGGTACATGGAACAGCCAAAACTGGATAGGTAATTCTCTTACTAGTACGATTACATTTAAAGGAAACTCCAGAATAATTGTGCCTAAAGATGCATGGAGCGGTTTTTCAACACAAAGTAGATATTCCGTAATCTTTGATCCTGGCCCAGGGATTCAACTTACGGTGGAAGAAGCATTTAAAGCCTTAAGTTTCACTATTCGTTCAGGAACAGTAATTCAACAAATCGATACTAGTGTCAACCCTGGAAAATGTGCTACTTTCTCATTTAACAATGAAAATTCTGTTGCTGTTGGTGTCTATGGAAATTTTACAATTGAGTCTGGAGGAATTCTACTTTCGAAGTGCAACAGCGACATCTTATTTAGATCTGAAACTTTAAGCGCCAATCTCTTTGACCTACAAGCAGGAGGAGAACTTATACTGGAAGGAACATCTCCTCAAATGGAAGCTGCCAATTTTCTGCTTGACGGAAAAGTAACTTTCAACAAAAACTCAGGCACTCAAAATTTTATTTCTAAGTCCTACGCAAGTTCCGAATTACCATTAACCTTTCACGATTTGGAAATCCAAGGATCTCAAAATGTCGCATTGCCAGCGACATTGTCTATAAGTGGAAATATGGCTCAGGTAGGAACGGGTGCTTTTGACCTTACCAACACCACTCTAAATCTAATTGAATCTGGGGATCAAACTATTTATGGATTTGCGATGAATATCCAGAATCTCACAGTCAATAAGCCATCTGGAACAGCCTTTTTCGAAGAAAATCTCACGGTCAACAATAACCTGAAAATGGATGCTGGCGGAATTAATCTACAAGGAAATACTCTTACACTGAATACTTTGGGCGCTGGAGGTTTGGAATACAATGCTGGCCATTGGGTTGATCTCGGCCAATTTACTTATCAAAATGTCCCTACCTCACTGAATGCTACCAATGCTACCTTTCCTTTTTACGATCAGTATCAAGGCGGCATACGAAAAGTTCAAATGCTTGGCACTAATGCTGGAGGAAATTTAAACATGCAATTCACAGAGTATAAAGGCGCCGATTTTAACGCTAGTTTTAACGACTTGGATGGCACACCAATTCTCTATCGGCTATTCAGCTACTTCAATTTTTCTGGGTTAAACTCCTCTTCGAATCCACTTGAATTGAGGATTTCTGCAGACAAACTAATCGTCGATGAACCAGAAGATCTTCGTTTGGTTTGTACTGGATATGCTGCTCCGGGAAATCATATAGAAAGTACTGATGCGATCAATCTTTGGGCAATAAGAAGTCTGACTTTTGATGATCTGCCTGGTAAGAATTTTACTGTGGGAAGTTTCCGAACATTGAGTATCCTTCCTGTAACATGGCTTACTCTATCTGCCAAAACAAAAGACAATGTCAAACAAATCAGCTGGTCAGTGGCGGCTGAAAATGAGAATGAAAAGTTCGAGATCTATAGTTCTGACAATCCTTTAAAGAAATGGTATAAAATTGGAGAAGTACTGAGCCAAGGGAATTCTGACTCTCCTGTCTTCTATTCTTACAGTGATAAAAGCTTCTCAAATTCCACTTCTATCTATTACCAAATCAGACTAATTGATCTCTCAGGACAAT
Source organism: Algoriphagus aurantiacus (assembly GCF_035156405.1). NCBI lineage: Bacteria > Pseudomonadati > Bacteroidota > Cytophagia > Cytophagales > Cyclobacteriaceae > Algoriphagus > Algoriphagus aurantiacus. The sequence continues at coordinate 7,577 of NZ_JAXRUT010000041.1, forward strand.
GGTCTTGGAGCAATGTTGTTAGACTAGAAAACAGGCAAACTATTTCAAAAGATCAAATCTCAATTTCTCCAAACCCACATTATTGCGGCAAAATTCATATATCAATACCCGATGGTTTCACCCCTGAAAATGCGCATGTAGACATTTATGCTACTCAAGGCCATTTGATTTCATCCTTTAGTTATAATGAATTTCAACTCACAGAAAAATTAGAAATGTTAACTCCTGGGCTCTATATTATCAGTTTTTCCACACGAGAGAACGTCATTCAAAGCCGATGGATTAAGCGCTAACAATCATTTTCAAGGAATTATCTTAGCTGAAACTCATTTTAACCCAATTTTTTTATCTTAGCCAGCTAAACCCAACCTATTCCTATGACCATTCTTCTTGTACTGCTCAGTATTGCGATCCTTATACTACTGATCGTGTGGGCCAAGCTCAATCCTTTTTTGGCCTTTTTGATTGCCTCCATCTGCGCAGGATTTCTATTGGGACTTCCTGCAGATCAGATCGCCGGATCGGTGCAGCGTGGCATGGGTGGCTTACTGGGAGACTTGGTAATCGTGATAGTCATGGGGGCCATGCTTGGCAAGCTGGTAGCAGAATCTGGGGCAGCTCAGAAGATTGCGGGGGTATTGATGAAAATTTTTGGGGAGAAACACATTACCTGGGCTATGTCCTTTACTGGCCTGATCGTCGGCATTCCTCTTTTCTATAATGTAGGCTTTGTGCTCTTAGTACCTTTGGCATTCACCGTAGCCTATCAATACAAAATCTCCGCAGTCTATGTAGGGATCCCGCTGTTGGCAGCGCTGTCGGTTACGCACGGGTTTCTTCCTCCGCACCCATCTCCTGCGGCTTTGGTGGCACAATTTGATGCCAATATGGGTTTAACTCTTTTTTACGGTTTTGCCATAGCAATTCCTACCATAATTATAGCAGGGCCTATTTTTGCGAGGACTCTGAAAAACATGAAAGCCAGTCCGCTCAAGACTTTTCAGGCGGAGATTAAACCTGAATCTGAGCTTCCAAGCGCGGCAAATAGCTTTTTCACCGCACTACTTCCCGTGTTTCTTTTGGTGGGAACCACTGCTTTGAACCTCAATATTTCTACGGAAAGTAGCTTAGCTCCTATCATTGCCTTTGTGGCAGATCCGGGAATAGTCATGTTGATTTCTGTACTTATCGCGACCTACACCTTAGGGTTAAGAAGAAAGTTCGACATAAAGCAGATCATGGAAATCTACACTATTGCTACCAAAGATATTGCGATGATTTTATTGATTGTGGCTGGGGCAGGTGCGCTGAAGCAAATATTTACTGATACTGGAGTTAGTTTGGTGATTGCAGAAGGCTTGCAAACATGGGATATTCATCCACTTATTTTAGCCTGGATCATTACTGCTATTATTCGAGTTTGCGTAGGCTCAGCAACCGTAGCTGGACTGACCACTGCGGGAATCATAGCGCCACTGGTGACCACTATGAACGTAGATCCAAACCTCCTGGTCTTATCAATCGGGGCAGGAAGCTTGATGTTTTCCCATTTCAATGATGCAGGATTCTGGATGTACAAGGAGTTTTTCAACGTGAGCATCAAAGACACCATCAAATCCTGGTCTTTAATGGAAACAATTGTGGCCGTAGCGGGCTTGGCAGGAGTCCTGATCCTGGACATTTTTGTATAATCTCAAAGAAAAACTAAAACATATGGAAACTCCTGAAAGTAATTTCTCCAAACTTGGTCTTTCACTTCCTCCCGCTCCGAAACCACTAGGCGTTTACAAGCCTTGCCTAGTAGACGGCAAATACCTTTATCTATCGGGGCACGGCACTGTCCAAGACGACGGTAGTCTGATCATTGGGAGAATAGGAGAAGACCTTGATCTTGAAGAAGGAAAACTAGCCGCCAGACAGGTAGGGCTGGCGATGCTTTCTACAATCAAGAAAAACTTTGGCTCACTCAATCGGGTGAAGCGAGTGATCAAAGTTTTGGGTATGGTAAATTGTGTATCTACTTTTGAGCGTCACCCCTATGTGATCAATGGATGCAGCGAATTATTCGCGCAGGTTTGGGGGGAGGAAAATGGAATAGGGGTCAGATCTGCTGTGGGAATGGGAACACTCCCGGACAACATTCCAGTGGAAGTTGAGGCAATGTTTGAGCTACACGAGGGAGCCTAAGGCTGTACCAGTGCCTTATATGATTCGAATACACTCATCACATCTTTGACGTAATTCACTGCCAAGTGCCCTTTGGCAAAGCCACTTTTGACAATAGGATCCCGGTAATAATCGGGATCACTTTTAAGCTCAAGGAATTTCGAAACAGTAGACCACACTTGCGTGTTTTTCCCATATTTCAAGGTCAATCTCCAGGCATCTTCCACATGTCCATGACCGATATTGTAAGAAGCCAAGACAAATTTCAAGCGCTCAGAAGTATCCGGCACTCTTTCCATCCAAAATTTATCTAGATATTTCAAATATCGAACTCCACCCATTAGAGACTGGGATGGATCATTAGGATTCTCTACCCCAAATCGTTCTAACGTCACAGGCATCAATTGAAGCAATCCCTTGGCTCCAGCATATGAAGTCGCCAAGGTATCAAATCTTGATTCTTTGTAAACTAAAGAAGCTAACAAACGCCAATCCCAGCCTAACTGCTCTGCACCATCTTTGATAATCTCATCATAAACAGAAATCTGATTTCCTGCTAACGATGAGAATGGGCTATTACTTCTGAAATAACTATTTTTCGAATTCAGGAAGTATTTTGCATATAGATCAGGAATAAATCGCTTATGTTTATCCTCCAGCCAATCATTCAAGGAAGTCAGAAGTTTTGGGGAATTATCCCGGACAACCCAAGACACATCACCATCTTTCTGGACTTTCCAGGAAATATCCAAACCACCATAATAGGTTGCATTGGCCTGAGCAATATTTTGATCCGCTATTGTCCATTTGATTTCACCCTCAGCAACTTTATCAATTAAGATTTCTTCGTGATCTGGAGTAGGAATGATCGTATATTTCAATTGAAGAGAATCTTTCAAATTGCAGAGTTGGGATTTATAAACTGCACCTTCACGCACATAAATTGTGTCAGTAGCTAATTGATCCCATGAAGTGATCTTACCTGAGGATTCATTTCCAACTAGCACTGTGTTCATTTTCCCCAAAGGAATTGAGAAGGAAGTCTTTTTAGACCTCTCCATGTTCTTTTCAAGATTCATGGCAATCACATCTACTTTGCCTTCATGCAGGTAATCAAAAGCTCTATCTATATCCGAGACCATAACTAAATGTAATTGCACATTCAATCGCTTGGCCAGGTCGCGAAGGAGCTCATATTCATAGCCCATTCTTCGTCCACGATAGATGTAATAGCCTGTTGAATTGTTATCCACAGCAGCGCGTATGAAACCACGGTTTTGGATTCCCGGAAGATCGAGCAAATAAGCTTCCTCTTTGGAAATAGCCCCAAAATTCTTCTCAATAAATGTGCATTGTACACCAAAGAGGAGAAGAATAAATATAGAGGAAAATAGTATTAATACATTTTTCATTCACTAGAGTCGTATGACTCTGGATGTTACACGAGTGCCCATTTGGCAAATGCTATGCCAAAAGAAGAATAAAGCATTCGTCAAAAAAGGCGAATAAAAAAACAAAGGCTTTTGCTTATACCTTCGCTTTTTAAGACTAATCTTCCGAAGTCAACTCGAAAGCCTCAAAACTATTTTGGAAAAAGATCTTTCCAGAAAGTCGTCTTAATTCGATTTCTTGTTCCTTAATATTAAAAATAGAGGTAATTAACCTGTTTTCTGCTGTCAATAAATTCACCTGTGCATCCCTGAATTCAAGATAAGATGAGATGCCCAACCTGAATCTTTCCAATGCGATTTCAGAGCTTTCTTTTGCTACAGCATAATTCTTTTGCTCTACTACAAGTAGGTTACGATTAGTGGTGTACGTATTAAATGCGCGGTGAATATCAGACCGAAGCTGGATCTCAAATTGATCCACTGCATAAGATTGAATTTTCTGCTGGACTTTTGCATTTTGGATTCTACGATTCAAGGTAAATCCATTGAAAATATTCAACTGAATATTCCCCCCATAATTGAATCCTTCACGTTGGTTTTGAAGAAGAAAACCTGCATCAGAGTTTGAGGTATTGGTGGCATAAGTTCCATTGAAATTTATGACAGGAAGTCTGGAAGCACGCAACTCTTTCATTTGAAGGTATGCCACATTCTCTTGGCGCTGGGTTATTAAATAGGTCTTATTTTCCAGAAAAGCATTTTCCTCCAAGTCCTGAAGCAGTAATGGCTCCCCAATTAGAATTGTATCTTTGACCACGAATTGCTCATCTGGTTTCAATGCCATCAGCTCATTCAGGTTAACACGGGCATTCTGGATCACTTGCTCTTGACTAAGCAACAAACTCAAATCGGAATTGTAATCCACTTCTGCTGTAAGGAAATCCCGCTTTCCTGCTCCGCCCAGAGAATATTGTGCTTCAGCAATATCCAGTCTAGACTGGCTAAGCTCAAGCGTACGCTGAAGAACTTGATATCGCTGAAGCTCCAAGACCAATCTATAGTAAGCTATAGAAATATTTGCCACAGTATTTTCTACTGCAACCTTAGCATCCAACTCTGAGATCTCAGTCAGAACTCCCAAGCGCTTCAAGACCACAAAGCTCTCTGGACGAAAACCATAGATGGCTGCTATACTTAAGTTTTTCGACCGTGATTTTGCATTGTCGATGGTTCTAGGCTCTGGATCGGTAGCAAAAACCTGCTCTACGTCTTCATTACTGTAACTTCTTGTATAAACCGCATCAAGAATAGGCATCAGATAATCACCTGTACCTATACGCTCATTCCCTTCCTGAATCTCTACTGTTTCTACAGCGATTTTTACATCCAGGTTTTTCTCCAAACCAATAGTAATTGCTCTCTCTAAATCCAGAGATTCACTACTTTGGGCATATAGGCTTGTTCCAATAATGCTCAACAAGAGCAATAGGCTAAGTTTCTTCATTAAATTCTGGCTAATCTTCCTTCTTTGGAAGTGAGATAAGTATAAATTGCTGGGATCACAAAAAGTGTCAAAATAGTAGCGAAGGCCAAGCCCCCAATTACTGCAGCACCCATCGGCACGCGACTTTCCGCACCCGCGCCCAGTCCAAGGGCAATAGGTAAAATACCTAGGATAGTGGACAAACTAGTCATCAAAATCGGTCTGAATCTGGCAACTGCAGCTCCAAAAATCGCTTCATGAACGGTCATTCCTGCAGCTTTTCTCTGATTGGCAAATTCCACGATTAGAATACCATTTTTGGTTACCAAACCTATCAGCATAATGATACCAATCTGGCTGAATATATTCAGGGTAAATCCAAAAAACCAAAGCGTAAACAAGGCGCCAAAGATTGCCAATGGAACCGTAAACATGATGGTAAGTGGATCTAGGAAACTCTCAAACTGAGCTGAGAGCACCAGATAGATTAGTATCAAAGCGAATAAGAATGCGAATATTAAACTATTCGAACTTTCTCTAAATTCTTTGGAAGGACCAGATACATCTGTGGTAAAGGATTCATCGAGAACCTCTGCTGCAATACGATCCATTTCCTCCAATCCATCCCCGATGGTATAACCTTCAGCTAGGTTGGCTGACACAGTGCCTGCTACAAAACGATTGAATCTATACAATTGTGGTGGGGTACTTTTTTCAGATACAGTCACAAGATTATCCAGCTGGACAAGCGAGCCATTTTCAGCGCGCACATAGAGCATCCGTAGATTCACAGGTTCATTTCTATCTTCCAGCCTCATTTCCCCTACGACCTGATACTGCTTGCCGTTCTTGATAAAATAGGCAAATCGCTGCCCTGAATAAGATAATTGTAGAGTCCTTGCTATTTCCTGAATAGATACTCCAATGTTTCTGGCTTTTGCCCTATCTATCTCAATCTCCAGCTCAGGTTTTGTGAATTTCAAATTAATATCGGAGAAAATAAACGCAGGGCTTTTTCCCACCTCTTCCATAAATGTAGGAATCACTTCTTTCAGCTTTTCCAGTGTAGGCGCTTGCAATACATATTGTACAGGTAGGCCACCGCGGCTATTACCAATGGATTGCGCCTGCGAAGCAAAAGCCCTTACGGAAGTATAGCCCTTTAGCTTTTCATTTATAAGGTTGAAATATTCCCCTTGGGTCTTTTCTCTATTTTCAGCATCAGTAAGGATGAACCGCACAAAACCTGAATTTGTACTAGAAGTACCAAACCCGGGCGATGTCACCGATATCAATCCTCTCACTTCCTCTTTTGGGTAGTCATTTATAAAATCTGCCACCATCCGGTCAATCACTTCATCCATGTAGCCAAACGTAGCTCCCTCTGGTCCGGTGAGGTTAATGCGGATTTCTCCCCGGTCTTCTGTAGGTGCCAGTTCATTTGGGATCTGATTGAATAGCAAGTAAATCCCTAATCCCATAATTCCAACAAGCACAAAAGAAAGCCATCGGATTTTCATAAACCAGCCTAATCCTGCTTCATATTTATCGTTGATCCAGACAAACACCGGTTCCGTAACATTATAAAATCTATTATGCTTTTCTCTTCTTTTTAATAGCTTGGAACTCAGCATTGGAGTCATAGTCAATGCTACAAAGGAGGAAATAATCACAGCTCCAGCCACCACAATTCCGAATTCCCGAAATAGTCGTCCGGTAGTTCCTGTCAAAAATATCACTGGAAGAAATACTGCTGCTAGCGCTACGGTGGTAGCAATTACAGCGAAGAAAATCTCTTCAGAACCCTTCTCAGCAGCTTTCTGGGGCTCTTCCCCTTTTTCTATTCGGGTGTAGATATTCTCCAGGACCACAATGGCATCATCGACGACAAGTCCAATCGAAAGGACTATACCCAACAGCGTAAGTACATTGATAGAGAAATCCATCAAATACATAATAAAAAACACTCCTATCAAGGAAATGGGAATGGTCAATACTGGAATAAAGGTCGTCCTCCAATCACGGAGAAAGAGGAAAATAATTGCTACCACAAGTATAAATGCAGTGATAATCGTCTGCTGAACTTCCGAGATAGAACTTCGGATGTATTCAGTAGAATCAAAACCGATCTCCAAACCAACATCGGCAGGAAGATCTTTTTTGATAAACTCCAGTCTTCTATAGAATTCATCTACAATTTCAATGCTATTGGATCCCGGAAGTGGCACCAAAACCACTCCCACCATTGGCACTCCGTCTCTCTTCAACACTGTACGCTCGTTCAGAGCAGCCAATTCAGCTTTACCTATATCCTGAAAACGAACAATATTATTCTGATCTTCTTTAATAATCAGATCATTGAATTCCTGTGGGCTACTTAATCTACTTTTGGTACGAACAGATAGCTCTATAGTCTCACCCTCGATTCTTCCAGAAGGAAGCTCCACATTTTCACTTTGTACTTTTGATAAGACATCCAGTGGGGTGACTCCATAAGAAGCCATTTTCAACGGATCCATTCTCAATCGGATCGCATATTCCTTCTCTCCCCAAATCTGCACCCGGCTTACTCCAGGAATTGTCTGAAGCCTTTCTTTAAAAATATTCTCTGCAATATCCGAGAGGTCCAAAAGGCTTCTCTCATCGCTTTTTACATTCAAAAAGACAATGGGCTGAGAATCCGCATCAGCCTTGGACACGACGGGCGGTTCGGCATCCGGAGGCAGATTACGCTGTGCTCCGGAGACTTTATCACGGACATCATTTGCGGCAGCTTCCAAATCAGCGCCCACATCAAATTCTACGGTGATGCTACTCCCACCATCGTTACTGGTTGAGGTAAGGGATTTAATTCCCTGGATTCCATTAATTGCCTCCTCTAGAGGCTCAGTAATCTGTGCCTCAATGACATCAGCATTGGCTCCTACATAAGTTGTCCTTACGTTAATGACAGGAGGGTCCACACTTGGGAATTCCCTAATCCCGAGAAGGGAAATTCCAATAGCCCCGAAGAGTATGATGACCAGAGACATCACGATGGCCAATACTGGCCTGTTGATACTTACATTTGATAAGCTCGACATGTTAGTTGATTTGAGTGAATTCAACAGGCGTTCCCGTCCTTGCTTGCAATACACCTGTGGTGAGTACCAGATCTCCCACATTCAAACCACTCATGATCTGAACATGCGTATCTGTACGAGTACCGATCTCTACTTGCCGCTCCTCGGCTTTATTATCAGCACCAACTACGAAAACCTTATAGCCTTGCAGCTCTGGAATCACAGATTCTGAAGGAACCATCAAAGCGTCCTCAGTCTCTCCCAATACAAAGCGAATTCTGACAAACATTCCCGGCAAATATTTTCTTTCCTTATTTGGGCTTTCAGCACGTAGCTTTAATGTACGCGTAGCAGCATCTATCTGAGGCTCAAAAGCATAAACCTTTCCCTGAACTTCCTCTGGAGAGGATTCATTAGAAAAGTAAATCAAAGATCCAACCGACACCTGATTGGCGTAGCGCTCTGGAATAGAAAACTCAATTTTAATGGGGTCTATATTTACAAAGTTTGCAATAATATCAGCTGTGCCGATAACGCTCCCTTCACTCACTTGTCTCAAACCCAAAATCCCATTGAAAGGGGCTCTGATTACAGTTTTAGAAAGTTGAGCTTCTACTAATTTCAAATCCGAAAGTGTGGTGTTATACTGATTCAAGACAATGTCGTATTCTTCTTGGCTGATAGCCTCTCTTTCCAAAAGTTGTTTTTGCCTATTTTCCTGACTTTCAAAAAGCTTCTGGGTGTACTCCAATCGCTGATATTGAGCCTGAAGTTCATCGTCATTTAGATATAATAGTGGTGTTCCTTTACTCACATACTGCCCTTCCTTAAATGCAATCTTAGTAACCAAACCCGTAATCTCAGATCTTAAATCCACTGATTCGTTAGGAAGAATAGTCCCTGTTACCGAAAGTTGATTTCTTAGTGTCTCCCGCTGAAGCTTCACCACTTTTACCGGTAAATCAGAAGGAGTGCCAGGTCCGGCTCCTGTAGATGCAACCCCGGTATTATTGCTCTTGCGACTGTCCATCCTTGGGTAGAAATATGCAACGGCTGCAATCAAGATAACCGCAATGATCAATATGGCTTTAGTTTGCTTTTTCATGTGTTTATAATCTGTTTTTCTAGGGCCACATGGAATCTCGCATGGTTGGGAATCATTCCTGTCTGTGTCGCTTGCGTCATGCTCGATTTCATATGTTAATAATTTGTATGTCAAAGGTCATTACCTGTCCCGAAAATCGGGATGGAATCTCGCTTGATAGATAATTATTCCAATGTGTGACACGTATATTCATGCTCGATTTCATGTAGAAAAGTAATAGGCTTAAATGGTTTGGTTTTGGAGAAATGCGAGCGAGAGCCTGTTGAATTCTTCAGGTCTTTCCACGTTCACTACATGTCCACACTTCTTCAAAATATTCAGTACTGAGTTTTTATGTGTTTTAATGATTTTCTTAACCGGCTCCAAAAACATAACATCCTGATCCCCCATCACATACAATGTAGGAATTCCTAGATCTGACTCCTTAAAGTATCGAAGCAGTGGGTTAATATCCTTAGTCAATTCAAACCAGCGAATAAACTCCTTTTGACAGAGTTTTTGAGCTTCATGGATAAACAGATTCCTCGATTCTGCATGCTGCTTTCTCGGCAAGATCACAAACGCGAACAACCTGTATAGCCACATATAAGGAATCACACGTTTAAATGTACTCCCCAAGAAAACTAAAACCCTAGACTGGACAGTAAGTCTGGTGACCGCTCCTGCCAATACAAGTGATTTCACACGCCATTGCTCCAGCTCTGCCAACTGACGAACGATAATCGTACCCAAGGAAACACCCATAAAATGAGCCGGTGGAATACTCTGATGATCCAAAACTTCGATCACATCTGAAGTGACTCCTTTAAAAGTATATTCTTCATTATAAATCGCCTGAGGTAAATCGGCAGACTTGCCATGCCCACGAAGGTCAATTAGTAGAAGATTATACTTTTCACTGAAATCCTTAAGCTGCTTATACCATACTGCAGAAGATCCTCCCGCCCCATGTATAAACACGACCCATTCCTTACTCACCGAATGAGAAAATATTTTATAATACAGCATGGTAAGTTAACCTTTGGATGTTTCTTAAGGTTGTGAGAATACAAAAATAACTTACAATAAACAGGAAAAAGTAATAAAACATACTGAAGGCAAATCTTCGCTACCAATGGAAAAAATAAAGGATGCTTTAAACAAAAAGTGGCAACCGCATGCCTGATAGCTAGCCTCTATGCTGAGTGAATTTACAACTCCCAGCCCACTGTAGTCTGAATAACATAATCGAGCATGGAAGCTCCCTCAATAGGCTGGTTATCAAAGTTTATATCTGAGTAATTGTCGTCGAATTAAAAACTTACGCAAAAAAAAAGCACCCCATCACTGGGGTGCTGTTGCTATGAAATAATTTTAAGTTTAATTAAATGAGTAGCGTATACCTATCTGTCCTCTCCATCTGGACAAGAAATCACTTACGAAATATGGATTGCCATCATTCAGGCCTGAACCAGTATATTCATACACAGGAGTTCTAGTAGAACCATTGACATCCACTCGGTCTAGATCGATGACAGAGAACGAATTATTACTGATACCATATTGTCTGCCCCACTCTTGATTAATCAAATTACCTAAGTTCAAGACATCAAAAGTGAAGGTAAGTCTATGATTGGTTTCATCTGAAGTCTTCAATTTGATTTCATGCATGAGGCGAACATCTACTTGGTTAGTCCATGGGAGTCTGTTTGAATTTCTTTCTGCATATTCTCCTCTGTGCTCACTTAGATACTCATCATTCTCTATATATGCATTATAGGCATTCCACTGTGCATTTTGCTCAGCCTGAGTGCCGATAAACTGGATTTCACTTTGAGAAGCAGGAATGTAGATCAAATCATTTCCAAAAGTTCTGTCATTGTTCAAATCTCCATTCACCACATAGGAGAAAGGAATACCTGACTGACCATTGTAGAAAGCAGATATAGTTGTTGCAGATCCTCCAGAATATTGGATTTTGTAACCCAATGAAGCAACTATTCTTGATCTTACATCGAAATCAGCAAACCCGATCTCGGCATTATTGCCACCGTTAACCTGCTCTACAAATCTCCAGTTAGAGAAAGCTTGGCTGGAAGTACCTCCATTGACATCTTTGGATCTTCCGTAGGTGTATGCCACGCTAGAAGTCAAACCCGATTCGAAAGATTTCTGAAGTTGTGCTGTCAAGTTATAAGCAAATCCTTTGTTAGTATTAGTCAATAAAATGACATCATTATAATCTGAATTGGCATAATTTCTATCAAAATAAACTCTATCATCAGCTCCTGATAAAGTGCCGTCTTCTAGTTTATTTAAGTTCTTGAAATCGATATTCTTTAGGTTTTTGGTATAGATCGCTTCAAAAGTACCAATAATGCCACCTGGAAATACTTGGTCAATTGCAGCATTAGCTCTAAATACCTGAGGGAATTTAAAATCTTTATCAGTCACATTAATCTCAGAAACACCTAAAGACTTTCCTACATCAGCAGCATCTGCTTGGTTGAACGGATCAGGCTGAAACATAAAATCTTCTGGATAATCTCCTGTGGAAGTTTCTGAGCTTCTAAACAAAGCCACTCTACCAAATTCATTACCAGTATTGGTGTATTGATTAGAAATCCAAACAAATGGAACTCGACCTGTAAATAGGCCCAAACCGCCTCTTACCTGAGTATTTCCATCTTCTTTTACATCCCAATTGAACCCAACTCTAGGAGAAACCATTAACTGAGCTCCCGGTACTTGATCAGTAGCCACGTCGTATTCAGCAAAGTCATTATTGAAATCAGCGTTGACAGACGGCTTATCAGAGAAAGTTGGTATATCTAATCTTAAACCAGCCGTTATTTTCACGTTTGATTTCCACTGGTATTCATCCTGTACATAAAAGCCTAACTGGAAGGCATTGAACTCAGCTCCCTGCTGAGGATTGTCCGTTCTAGAATAAGAGTAATCATAACTTCTTGGCAATACTTCCTCAGCTGTTCCTACTGATTCCCAATCTTCTAATGAATAGTAGGAATATGCACCGTAATTCTGTCTTATAAATAAGTTATACGTAGAGTAGAATTCATTGTGAGTTCCAAAAGTCAAGGTATGCTTACCCTTATAAACTGTAAAGTTATCAGTTATAGTTAATACATCTTGATCAAGCTGATTAGCTACTGAAAATGCTTCCGATCCCATGTTAATAGAACGTCCACCTGACAATCTGATATTAACAGCAGGGAATGGAGATCCCAATGGATTTCTGTCATCTCTTACGCTGGTATATCCGATACGCAATTCATTCGACATGTTATTGCTTAATCTACTGGTCCATTCAAAAACTGATGTATTGGTGGTGGAAGGGAAGAAAACACCACTGTTGAAAAAGTTTACAGAATTAGGGCTTCTAGAAACACTAATCTGCTCTCCATATACATAGGAGTGTCTCAACGTGATCTTATTTTTATCATTTACATTCCAGTCTAATCTGGCAAAGATTTTCTCTGAGCTTTGGCTTTCACTAAATGCACCATAGGAACCTGGATTATAACCAAGTCTTGAAGCAACGGACTCGGCTCTGCTGAGTTCATCCACTGTTACATTTGATCCTCCAGAAACGCTGGTAGGGTCAAAAAGAACCGGAGAAGAGTTTCTTGTGACTTCCCCATTTACGAAAAAGAACAATTTGTTCTTAATGATAGGACCGCCCAATCTGAAACCTGCCTGATAATCTGTGTAATCATCCAATTTAGTTCTTGCCTCATTCGGACTTTTTCCAACTAGGTTTTGATTATTCCCAAAATAAAAAACAGATCCATCAAAGGTGTTTGTTCCTGATCTAGTCACAGCATTAATTCCACCACCGGTGAATCCACCTAGCTTTACATCATAAGGAGCAATTACAACTTGTACTTCGTCGATTGCATCCAAAGAGATTGGATTAACTCCCGTTTGACCCCCGTTAGTACCATTTCCTGCAAGACCGAAAACATCGTTGTTCACTGTCCCGTCAATGGCAAATTGATTGTACCTATTATTTTGCCCACCAAAGGAAACACCACTACCGGCAGTAGAAGCCTGAGGAGTAAGTCTCACAAAATCATTAACACTTCTAGAGATGGAAGGAAGATCAGATAGTTGTTCTGTACCAATGTTAGTTGCAGCACCGGTTCTATCTGAGTTCATTATACTTCCGTTGCTAGCGATTACTTCTACAGTTTCTAGTTCTACCCCATCTGATAGCACAGCATTTAAGGTGTAAGTCTGACCCAGTCCTAAAACAATACCTTGGTAAGATCTATTTTCATATCCTACAAACGAAATCTCTACAGTATATGGACCTCCAACTCTTAAGTTAGGAAGCACAAACTGTCCATTTAAATTACTAACTGATCCATAACGCGTTCCCGATGGAACGTGGGTGGCGACAATGTTTGCCCCGGGCAAGGTTTCTCCACTTGCTTCAGCCACTTTACCCTGCATGCTTGCAGAAGTCACACCTTGGGCTAAGCTAAATCCTGTACCCAGAACTAGCAGAAACAAGACACCAAGACTTTTAAGTAAATTTTGCCTCATAATTTGTACGTTTTGATATAAGTTGGTTTGATAATATTATCCGCAAAGGTAAATTCACCCCGACTGAAGTTCGGGTATATATTGTTAAGTTTTGCGATTCAAATTTCACAAATTTTAACTATTTCTTAACATCGAAACTTGAATAAAATTCTGTTTGGATGCAAAAAATATTATTTCTCAATCCATTTACATCGAAAACTGATTGTATTTTAGAATAAAATTTTAGAAATACTTTAAAACCCTACGATTGGAAATCCACCTGGTTTACGACATTTAATTTTGAGTTCCAATAGTTTACAAACGAATATTTTATACCTAGAAATAATACCAAAATTATCATCTCGTTGAAAAAGAAAAACATCCTCTGGCTTTACCTGTTTTTATTCGCAACCCTGGTGGATATGGCCTTTATAATTGAACAAAACTTGGAGCTTAGAATTATATCTAAACCTCTCATAATAGCGGGTTTAATTGGCTACTTCTATCAAATTACTAGACCCATTTCCTCGACTTTACTAGCCAAATCAGTTTTAGGAGCTTTGATTTTCTCTTTAATTGGAGATATTTTACTTTTATGGGATCACCTTCTTATCTATGGAATCGGGGCTTTTCTACTTGCCCATGTGTGCTACATTATCGCTTTTAAGGTCGCGCAAAAAGCTCTTGAATCTATCCTGAATGTAAATTTCATAAAAACATTCTTTATCAACCTCCCAATCTATTTCTTGGCAGCTTTTACATTCTATATGATCAACCCTAATCTTGGAGCCTTAAAAATCCCGGTGATTGTGTACATCATCGTGATAGTAAGTATGATCACTATGGCACGAGAACGATATGGCAGATGTAATTCAGCTTCGTTTTGGCAAGTCTTCATTGGGGCTAGTCTTTTCTTTATTTCTGACGGACTGATAGCCCTAGACAAATTCTATCAACCCATACCTGATGCCGGTGTGATGATCATGGGAACCTACGCAATCGCTCAATTGATGATAGTGATGGGGATTAGATCACACATTATTCAACCTCTTAGTCGCTAAAGGATACTAATTACAGCTGTAAACTACCTTGACCAAGACTTTATTCATTATACCATGTACTTAATAATGAAGTTGTAAGCATTTTAAAAGGAACTGTTTGATCAAAAAATTTATATTTAATATTGAGCCTGATAAAAAAGTAGAACCCAATTTGGTTGAATTTAATAGCAGAATAGATCAGGATATTGGAATATCTTTTTTCTGGCAGTAGGACTACAATTTGATATTTAAAAGTCTGAGACTTGCGTTAGAGGGTAAATAAGACAATTCTGCATATCGTTTGTGAGACACAAACCAAGGCGAGGGCAATCTAGGACGTGTGTGATGACACAAACAGCGGCGAAAAGGGAATGTCATACATAGCCCCAAAGGTCATCATAGCCCATCGCTAGTTGATCAACACAAAAATCTAACCCTGAAAGGGATAAATCCACACTAGTACCTTGCGCTCGGAATTACAAATCCCAATCTGCCTATGGATAGCAACTCCCCTTCAGCAAATATCCTTGTGAATCGTCCCAAATAAGTTTTCAGATAAATAATTATTAATCTCTAAATACTGCTATAGATGTGAAGTACTTTAAAATCCCTTATCTATTTAGCGCTATTATCAAGTTAAGGTTATTTTCTCTGATACTTTTGAGGCAAAAGTATCCAAAAGCCTTTGTCGTGGCAAAGCTTCCACCGCACAAAACCAGCCGCCTGGCCCGCTGCCACGACTACCCAGCGCGCCCTACACACTAACTACCTGCTAACTGAATAATTCTCCCATTTTTGACATAGTGTAATTTCCAACTTCTCGCTGCCTAAATACCGGCGGATCTCGGTTTCCCTACGTGGAGAAGGATATCATTAAATCCTGCGCTCTCCTGTGAAAACCTCGGTTGGTGAGCTTGCCGAACTACTGTGTCCACTGTGGTTAAAAACCACAAAAAACCGGAGAGAATACCCCCCCGGCTTTAACTTATTAATCTGTTTCTCTTAATTCATCAACACTTTCTCAAAGGCTCCGTCATCGACGGTCAATTGGGAAATTGTCACCAAGACAGTTCCTGCTGTCACGGCATAGCCTGCATAGGCTAGCAGTATGGCCGGTACCGTCCCTGGTGCAGTCAGCACAGCGGTGCCGATAGCGGCGATGATCAATCCTGCCTTTTTCAGCTTCTGGAAGAAAGGCGGTGTGGGCGCAAGGGCCCGGTCTTTTACTTCTGTTAGTATGTTCATTTTTCGGAAATGGTTAAAGTGTTAAAAAGTTAAGGGTTAAATGGTTAACACGGTAGACAGTACCGCGTCACTGCGAGGCGAGGGACGAGCCGCGGCAGTCTCAACGATCGAAGTACCTGATACAAGAGATTGCTTTCCCGATTCATCGGGACAGGCTAGCGGCCTTTGGCCTTCTCGCATCCGATAGCTATCGGATGACGTCTGCTATTAACCGGGCGGACTGCGGGTACGCTGCATTACTGTCTTAATCAGTGCCTGCTCGGCTTCCAGACGGATAAAGAGCTCTTTCAGCTTGGCCAACTCGGTGCTCAGCTGACGGGTATCCTCGATCAGTAGCTTCAGGAAGTAGGCGATCACCGAAAGCAGCATCACCGTCACCGCTCCCGCAGCACTCAGAAGTAGCTCTGCTCCAGACATGATTCCAAGAGATAAGGAACTCCTTCCGACACCACCTGCAGCTCTACTATTTCCCCACGATCCCATTCCCGCTCCAGCCTTTCCATCAGCTTGAGGTGCGCAAGTTTGGTGAACAATGGAGTGCCATCGGCCCGGTAGCTGGTAACGGGGTAAACTGTATTGGATGCCAGGCTAGACCCTATGGGAAGTCTGGCCACTTTTCCTTTATCAGCTATCCCGATCTCCCAGCCTTTTTCCTCTGAGTGGATGGCTTCCAGTTCGTACACGCCTTCCTCCACACAGGTGGAGTCCGTACCAAAGCAGGCCCTGGGAGGCTCCCGGGTAAAGCAAAGCTGCTTTTGACCCAGAAATAACCTCCCAAGGGTTACTGTTGCTTTGTACTTGCGGTGAAGTACCAGTCTCATCTTATACCTGTTCCAGGCCGACGATCTTGGCAGCATTGTGCGCTCCATTATTGATGGAGTACTCACTGCCGTTCACCATCTGGATGAATTCCACACTCAGCACAAAGGCTCTATGTGTACCCGGCAGCAAGGCCTTGTCTACCGAAAGACTAATCGCCGCAGCCGGATCAATCACCGGAAGCAAACCCGATACGCCAGTCTGTACAGCTCTTCCTCCAGTCGCGAAATCCAGTCCCACTCCGGTGGCTGTAATTCTCAGATGCGTAGCACCTTTGGGCAAGGCCACAAAGTCTTGCGGTACAAAGGCCGGGATGGCTACATCCCAAGAGGTTGGGGAATCTGTATACCCGATCTCCAGAAATAGTGTGCTGCCCAGTGAACTTGCAGCATTCAGTTCCAGGTCCTTCAGCAGATTCCAGTCTCCAGCTCTTACCATTCGCTCACCACGGTTGTTCACCAGATCCGACTGAAGTATCTTCATCATCACCTGGGTAATTCTCAGGTTCAGTCTTCTGTCTCCGATCTTGGCGATTACCGGGCGCAACGCATCCCGGAAGAGCTTGGCCGAACTGGCATTGTCGGCGAATTCCTTCAGGTTCTCCCGGGTCCGTGCAAAGCGGGCATCGTTCATAATGCGGCTCTTGCTCACGCCCCCTTTTTCACGGGCCAGATACCCNACTGGCATTGTCGGCGAATTCCTTCAGGTTCTCCCGGGTCCGTGCAAAGCGGGCATCGTTCATAATGCGGCTCTTGCTCACGCCCCCTTTTTCACGGGCCAGATACCCGTCCTTGGTCTTGTAGAAAGAGAGTCTTCCTACCTTACCGTTCAGTGTAATTACTCCTGCTTGTTTTGCCATATGTATATGGGGTTTAGGTTAAACATGCAGGAAAATTCAATTATATCATACTGACTATCAATTGAATGTGCGGTCTGTTCGGAAGCTTCGGAATAGAAGTGTTTATACCTGTTGTGCCAGTAATTAGAGTATGGCCTGTTAGCTTATTACTTACTGTAAAATCGTTCCACTTCAGTCAACTGAAAAGTGCCTATAGAAATGCCGTAGGCATGGCAGATAAGGTGTAAAATAAGATTAAAGGCCATTGCCTTCCTGCTACAGATCATGTGGGAAACAGGGGCTAATGCAGAAGGATGGAAAAGAGGTGTTCTACATAGTCATTGACGTGAATCTCCCTATTGGCCTGTATCGATAATGTTGAGGCTATTTTTTCTCGTTCTTTTGCCTTAACGCAAAAGAACCCTGCCTACCGGACAGGCAGGCAAAAAGTCAAGACGCCAGCAATGCTTCAACACGCAGACCAGCCGCCTTGCTCGCTGCTGCGTCACCCCAGCGCGCCCTCAGATTAAACTTAGATGCTGAATCTGAACTGTCTTGTGGAGGTGGTTGAGATGGAACGCCGAGTAATCAACATGCCTGTTGAAACGCAGCAATGCCGTAGGTATGGCAGATTTTATAACTTGGCCGTGGCGAAGCACCGGGTTTCAACCCGGTGTAAAAAAGATAAAAGGCCGTTTCCCTCCCGCCTACAAATCATATGGGAAACAGGAGTTAATGCAGGATGATGGAAAACAGATCAGCATAGGTCAATTGCCTAAAATTTCCTTATTCTTTTTGTCAAAGGGATCGAAGCATGTCCCGAACTTGATTCGGCAGGGGATTTTGAGCACACAATGTGGATGTACGGTAGCTTCAATTTCGGCTGTAGTTGGAAGAACATTGTGAAGACTGCAATATGCGGGGTCCAAGCCTGCCTAAAGGCAGCAGGCAGGTCAGGAGACTTGGACCAAGTAGTCGATTTGTGATCAACACTGAAAAACCCAAAGGGTTGCCACTTTTCATAACCCTCGGCAAAGCCGGGGGTGAGTCAAAACCTTAGCATTGAAGCCCCGAATGGGGCGAAACTATTATTAAAGCCTTCGTCCGAGTTTATGCTTCAAATCGGTTAAAAAACCAGCAAAATCTAATGTTTGTAGACCGATTTGATTTTTGAGATTTGTCTGCGCCTAAAAATCGCTGGATCTCGCTCGCCCACTCGCGAGCTAGCCGATTTTCTTCACGGCTACGACTGCATCTCAAAAACCACATATTCCCGATACACTTCGTTATCGGGACAGGGTCTCAAGGGCATCCTCTTCACACTAAGCTTAGGTGCTGAATCTGAACTGTCTTGTTTAGGGAGTAGAATCGAAAGATCAGGTAGAAACATGCATCTGTTCGTATCATCATTAACAGTGCCTATTGAAACGCAGTAATACCGTAGGTATGGCAGATTTTATCACTTGTCTGCCGTAGAGGAGCACTGGGTTTCAACCCGGTGAAATGTCGAAATCAACACTGGTCCCTAACAGACGGAATTATAAATTCCTGTGATATGAGATCAGGATTGCTACCGATCAGCCTGAGTTATCAAAGCCGTGCGTGGCGACACGAACGGTAGCGAAAACCCCGATCAGCGTAGATATAGTTAAAAATCCTCGAGGTTTTGGAAACCTCAAAGGTTGACCCATACTGCGATATACTATCCTCCACCGCCTGCTATTTTTCCTAAACACACAGAATCAGAAAACAAACTATTTCCAGCACGTTCGGAGTAGAAAGAGAAATAAACATATACACCCGGCGCCTCCGCACCGGAATCAAATGAAAGCCAGGGCAATTGTACCTCCAGATATCCATCTTTTCTATAACCTAATCCCTGATTACTGAAAACCCGCTGGTGTACTGTGTCATATACCACCACAAATGTCTTATCGGCATCCCTGGCGGAACCATCCCAACTATTGGGTGTCCATTCGATTGTGAATTTCCCTGAACCCAAATCCGTATGAAATGCATCCTGTACCCCTGTCAGATCTCCGGAGGATACCAGTGCTTTTTCGGGCTGCAATACCGGAGCACCGTCTAGCGGATAGATGGCGTTTTTGAGCATGAGGCTTTTTGCGCGGTCGATTCCCCGCTTTGCTCCTTTACGATAGGCAACAAAGCCTATAGCCAGTTCTTTTTTCATGGGGGACAAAAATTCCTGTACAAGTGCAAATGCTTCCTGATGATAAGTTTGAAGCGGGGTGGTGGTACCTGTTCTCTGTCCGGGTTTAGTCCTAATCAGGGTCTGTCCGTTTACCTGATAAAAAATGAGGTTGCCGACTTTTCCGGAAAACCCATTGAGTATATCATCTGTTACCTTTCCCATAGCTTAGTATGATTAGTAATTACTTAAAATTCTTCTTCCGCAAGTATTCTTTCTCACTGGTCTCTGATCCCTACCATTTAGATATAATCACCGTAGCATCTACGGACCATGTCCGATGAACTATCGGAGATGCATCGGAGGAGCATCGTAGAAGCATCGTAGATACATCGGTTTTGATGCTGCTTTGCTGATCTATCATAGGATGGAATTTCGCTTTAGTCTGTAGCTTTTCCCTGAGGGATTTTCTTTAAATCATGTACTTTCGTATGATCTCTTCGGGGATACCTGAAAAGAGTGAGAAATCCGATACCGTCACAAACTGATGGCGTTCTTTGTTGGCAAACACACGGACCTTGTGCAAAAGCACCTGGGCGTATCGCTCACTTCTTCCCGTCAAGCAAACCACATCTTTGGGATAAATAACAGCACGTTTGTTGAACATGATATACCTCCTTTTATTAATGACTTCTAGAACTTCCGTTGATATATGCCTGATATCGGGAAGTCTCTGCCGTCCACGCTCCGCAGCCACCAGCCAGTAGTAGGAAGCCCCGAATCCAGTCATCACATTCATCAGACTTCTTACAGACTTGATCCGCCAGTAGCAAAATCCATTTTCTCAGCTGGTTGACCTCCTTCTGTACCCAGGGTATAGCCGTGTCACCCATTGATTCCATTAAGAGAAGCACCTCGTTGTGGGAATCTCCGATGGCTAGTTCTTTTAGATAAGATGCCAGATCATTGGATAGGCAGATATACCTTGCCATAGATAATTCCAGTAACTCTGATATACAGCCCCGCATATCATTTTCCTTCCTGACTAGTAGCATAGCCATATATACCCCTGAGGCTATTGGCCTGTAGAATCTGTACTCTTTCAGTACCGGCGGGATGCCGTCTATTTTGGTTTGAGTTTCCCATTGCAGGGCTTCCAGATAATCTAGCCAAGCGTTGTTCCATTCCTTTTCTGCGATAGGAGACTCATATTCTTGACGGATAGCCTTATGTAGCAGCAACAGTATGCTTCCCAGGCATGCCAATCGCTCATTAGCATGGCTGGAGTTTCCTGTTTTCAGACCTTCCAGGAATTCTATCATGGCTATATCGATCGCTATATCCAGTAGATCATCCAATAAAAACAAGCCAAGGAAAAATTTCATAATCAGCTCCAGTCGCTCCGGCAACTCTTCAGGAAAAAGATATCCTGCAAACCAATTGATCTTTTGTAACCTGCAACGCTCCAGTTCGGCGGGATCTTCAAATAACCCTGCTTTCCAGGCCCAATTGAGTATCTGCACGTCCAGCGTCTTACAATGTCTATTAATGGCTATAGGAAATTCAAAAACGGCCCTCATGATCGTTCATTATGGAGAATTTCAGCCTTTCTACTGTGCTGATGCTACAATTAAAAAAATCCGCCAGATCCCTATTTTTCAGGTACTGCCCTATTCCGGGAAACTTATTGAGCAAGAGTAAAAAGCCCTCTTTGAATTTTCTGTCTTTTATCGTCTGCTGTTCCAGGTTGCGCTTGTTGATCCTATGGGCTACTTCCAGGGCCAGATAGTAAAAATCAGGCTTACGGTTAAGTAATTCATTTTCAGCATCCAGAGTAAATTCCAGAAAAACCGTATCTGATAAGGCTTTCAACACCGTTTTGGACGGAGTTTTGGTTCGGAATGACTGCTCATCAAAAGCTACGTCTGATGGGCCGAAAATCCTAAAGAGCTTCAGCCCATCCTGCATTTCCTGAAAAAGCCCAACATAGCCTTCACAGATATAGCGGCTTTTTTCATCTGGCATATCCACCTTTTTGAGTATCCCGTTTCTCGATACTGTGCGTAAAGTGAGTTTCTGATAAACAGCCTCGTAAGACTCTTCTGGAAACTTTTTGATTGTGTTGTAATCAGCAATTAATTGCTCCATATATTCTCGCTTTTCCATATATATGATAGTAAAAGTGTACTAATCTTAATCTGTAGTGTAAAAACAATTGCGGAGAATCCAGTTAAAAAATCAACTAATTCTTACATGTTAATTTATTGTTAAGAACTATTCCCTCCAAATAAAAAATGGATTATTACGAATTTTTTAAGTAAAAAACCCTCATTTGAGGGTTTTTCCTCCCAAAAACACTAAATACCTTTATTTGAGGTAGCACGCTGATACTCAGTTTTCTAAATTTCTTCCAGCGATTAGGGGCACCTCACCCCAACTCCCGATATCGCTTTGCTTATCGGGACAGGCTACCTCACCCCGCCCCTCTCCTTGAGGAGAGGGAGTTTGGCAGTGCTAATTATGATGATATGATTATAGAACGAATCCTATAAAAGATAAAAATGAAAACC
>NZ_JAXRUT010000042.1:0-29599 GCF_035156405.1 Algoriphagus aurantiacus
GGAACCGGGCTGGGGTAAATCAAGGCTACTCAGGTACTCCTTTATCTTTGTCTGATCAAGAAATCTTTTCATCAGACTCATCCCGCCAAATGGGGTCACTGGCTTGTCTGAGTATTCGATAGGAAGATTAACCATTTTGGTGAATGTTGATCCTATTAAAAATCCCCTTTTTTATCCTCCATTCAAACAATTATCAATATTTTTCTATTCCTAATGCATAATCACGGTTTAAAATTAATTTGCAAAACTAGGTCGATTAAACATCCATCTTGAAAAAACTTCATCAAGCCTAGATGAAGAAATCTCTATCTAAAATTGCAAAAGTTGATTAAAAATTAATTCCACTTTAATTAATCATTAGCTTTTAGAATTATGTGTGTATTCTCATGATTGCACATACCGAATTAAGTATGGATTGAATTAGGGAAATCCTCCCAAAACAGTCGTCGGAACAGGATTTTGCCAGAGGTAGAAGTATTGAAATAGGTAAATCTGAATTTTAAGTTGGCTACGCTCTTACCACCAGAAAAGATTAAGGGATTAGAGATTGGAGCCCAATCCAGAAGGCTATCGAGGGTTAATGGAGGAATAGAGAAATGATTCGAAAAGCTTTCTAGAGAGAACACATTATAATTACTAGAAGAGGAATCAACTCTGTAGACATTTACAGAAATAGTCAGTATTGAGAGATAACCTAATTCTTAGTCTTCAGCTTTCTGGCTAATGCGTCTACCCACCAAAGAATAGCTCTTTTCATAAACATTTGTTACTTTAAATAGCAACAATGACAAGTTGACTTTTTCCAATTTCTACACCATGTTACCATCTCGACACACCCCCATCGATATAAGCAAAGAGGATTTTAGACAAGCCGGATACCAATTGGTAGATTTGATAGCTGAATTCATCAACAGCATCGATCAAATGCTGGTTACCACTGCTGAAACTCCTACGCAGATTCAAGATATTTTAGGTACGGCAACACTTCCGGAAAATGGCATTCCGCTCCCCGAGTTAATTTCAAGAACAACTGATTTGCTGTTGAATCACTCCCTGCTCAACGGTCATCCGAAATTTCTAGGCTACATCACTTCATCTCCTGCACCCATTGGTGCCTTAGCAGATTTATTGGCCGCTGCAGTAAATCCAAATATGGGTGCCAATATTTTAAGTCCGATGGCAACGGCTATTGAGAAGCAGACAATCAAATGGTTGGCTGAGTTTATTGGTGTTTCACCAAATTATGGTGGAATATTAGTCAGTGGAGGTAACATGGCAAACTTCACAGCCTTTCTGGCAGCCCGAACGGCAAAGGCGCCAAAGAATATGAAAAAAGAAGGATTGCTGAGGATATCGGGAGAAATGATTGTTTACTGTCCCAAGACAACCCATACCTGGATTGAAAAAGCTGCGGTCTTATTTGGTCATGGTTACGAATCCATTCGATGGATACCTACTGATGCTGAAAATAAGATGGATAATGCCATTCTCGTCCAGACTATGGAAGAGGATCTTAAGAAAGGTTTGAAACCATTTATAGTGGTGGGAACTGCCGGAGACGTCAGCACCGGAGTAGTTGATGATCTTGCAGGTATTGCTTCCATTTGCAAAAAATATGACCTATGGTTTCATATCGATGGTGCTTATGGGATTCCCGCTGCAGCGATTCCGGAATACAAAAGAATGTTTGACGGCATTGAAGAGGCAGACTCCATCGCTCTAGATCCTCATAAATGGCTCTATGCACCGCTTGAGGTAGGCTGTACATTGGTGAAAAATCCACAGCATCTGCTTGATACTTATAGTTCGCAACCGGTTTACTACAATTTTGGAAAGAGCAAGGATGAACCATCGATGAATTTTTATGAATATGGTTTTCAAAACTCAAGAGGTTTCAGGGCTTTGAAAGTTTGGATGGCCATACAACAAGTTGGAAGAAATGGCTATGTGCAAATGATCAATGAGGACATTGAGATTTCAAAATACTTCTTTGAAAAAGCAAAAAAGCATCCTGAGCTTGAAGCCATAACGCAGAATCTCAGTATAACCACGCTCCGCTATTTCCCGAAGGGTAAATGGGGTGATACATATTTAAACACCTTAAATGAAAATCTCCTGAATGTCCTGCAGAAGGGTGGAGAAATATTTTTGTCCAACGCTGTAGTGTTTGAGAAATATTGTCTGAGAGGTTGTATTGTCAATTTCAGGACTTCGAAAAAAGATGTTGAGGAAATCATTGAAATCATCATTCGCGAGGGGAGAAAACTTCATAAGCATCTTCAGGAAAGTCATTGATTCGCTAACAAAACATCACTTTTTGACTGCAAATATTAATGATCCTTAAGGGTCGCACTTCTTAATACATTTGTGCCGAGTCGTAGCCATGGGTGAAACCTGCCATTATCCAACACAAGCTTCACCGAGGACTATGGGGGACATTTGCAAAGTAGTATAAATGCAAAAAAGCCTTAGATTTCTCTAAGGCTTTAAGCGGAATGGACGGGACTCGAACCCGCGACCTCCTGCGTGACAGGCAGGCATTCTAACCAGCTGAACTACCACTCCAATATTTTTATAAACTTGGGCTAAGCTTTCTTAGCTCCATGAAATGGACTTCTCTTGCGACCTTACCGATGTATCGGTACAGGCATTCTAACCTCCCGATAGTTATCGGGATGAACTACCACTCCAATATTCTATTTGTCACTAATTGATAAACTTTTTTCATCAATATTAAGCGGAATGGACGGGACTCGAACCCGCGACCTCCTGCGTGACAGGCAGGCATTCTAACCAGCTGAACTACCACTCCAATATTTTTAATCAAATTGAGACAAACTTTCTTATCTCTTCGAGTGAACTCTAACTTGCAACCTTCCCGATGTATCGGCAATCGGGACAAGCTTCTAACCAGTTAAAGTATCACTCCAATATCTTTAATTGTCACTAAGTGATGAACTTTTTCATCAAATTCAAGCGGAATGAACCGAACCCTGACTTGCGACCTTCCCGATGTGTCGGGACAAGTATCTAACCAGCTGAACTACCACTCCGTTTACTGCAATTGCAGGACTGCTTTAGATTTCTCTACAACTACCCTGTTTTTGAGTGATGCAAAGGTATGTTTTAGATTCGTTAATGCAAAAGTAGATATGAAAATTTGCGTTATTATTTCGTATGAACTTCTTATTCAAGGAGATATTTTTTGAATTCAGTTCCACAGAAATACTATTTAAGAACATCCATGATATGCCTATGTGTATTGTTTCATTTACCTTTTCTGAATTTTCAGTCTGAATCCATCATCTTCAATACTAAAGCAATTTCACTTTCCAATTCTTGAAACAACTGTTCTACTCTATTAGATTTAAATTCTTCCAAATGCTCAATTTCATGAGCAATTTTGGCTAAAATCCCCATGCCGGATGAAATAGCCGTTCCATACAGTTTATGCCCGGTCTCATTAATAGGCGTTTCATCGCCCAGTTGTCTTAACTTCTGAAGATTACTTAAAGAATTCGTCAATTCTGTCCTAACCACTACCTTGATACTGGCTAAAAACTCCTCATCATCGGATGTATAACTGCGCAACTTTTCCGGGTCATAATGACTGTTCTCTACTGTAATGACTTTATTATCAATAGAACTTGAATTCGAAACTTTGTGATTCAACCACTTAGTAAGCATCGCTTCTAAGGTCTCTTCTACTACAGGTTTGACCACAAAATCATCCATGCCGGAGATCAGGCATTTTTCGCGATCTCCCATTAAATAACTTGCAGTGAAGGCGATGATGGGCACATGAGAATCCTTTTCTAAGAGTCGAATATTCTTGGTAGCTTCATAGCCATTCATAACTGGCATCTGCACGTCCATCAGAATAATATCAGGAAACTGATTTTGGCAGTATTCCACAGCTTCCAACCCATTGACCACCTCTACTACAGTGGCTGTGGGGGCAATTTTTCTGATGATAGTTTTAGCCAAAAGCATATTGACCAGATTGTCTTCCACTACCAACACAGTAAATTCCCTTACCTTATGTATAGGCTCTGGAGTGGGTTGCTCCTCTTTAACAACCTCTGTTGCATAAAGTCTAGATAGTGCCTGATAGAAATCATGAATCTTCAGTGGCTTAATCAAACGTTGGCGTATACGAAGGTCCTTACAGCTTTCAAGGATTTTATGGTCATCCGAAGAACTGTGTAGCAACATAATAGGCTGCTCTCCTGCCCATGAAGCAAAACTCTCCCTAATCTTTCTGATCGTTTCAAGTCCATCCATAAAAGGCATGTGATAATCCATTAGTATCACATCAAACTGCTCTCCAGTAGACAATATCTGGAGTGCTGCAAACCCATTGGAAGCTTCTCTAGACTGAATGTTCTTTAAAAGTAACATTTGCCTTACAATCAATCTATTATTTACATTGTCATCGACAATTAGTACATTCTTTATATCCTCTACATCAGACCAATCGATAGGTTCTCCTATCTCTGTTTTCAAGCTAACATCAAAATAGAATGTACTTCCTACACCCGCCTCACTAGTCAAATACAGCCTGCTATCCATGAGTCTGAGAAGGCTATTGGAAATAGTCAATCCAAGCCCAGTACCACCATATTTCTTTGTTGTAGAACTATCTTCCTGCGAAAAGGCCTCGAAGATTTTTAATTGTTTTTCCGGCTTGATTCCTATTCCGGTATCTCTTACAGCAAAGCGGATTTTGTAATAATCACCCTGAGATTCCAGCGTTTCTATTTTCAATTCAATTTCTCCGCTTTCGGTAAACTTAGAAGCGTTACCCAAGAGATTTACCAAAATTTGCTTAAGACGTACCGAATCTGCATAGACGAATCGTGGTAAATCTATCGCTACATTTAGCAACATCTCCAATCCCTTATTTTGAATTTGGTAGGTAATGATATCAGTGGCCTGGGCGCAAAGTTCGTACAGATCAAACTTGTCAATATCCAGCTCCAGACGGCCTGCTTCTATTTTTGAAAAATCAAGAATATCATTGATAATATTCAATAGGGTATTTCCTGATTGGTTTACTATTGATAAATATTGATGCTGGGTTTCATTGAGTTTTGTTTTCAGCAGCAAATCCGTAAATCCTATTACACCATTCAGAGGAGTTCGGATCTCATGACTCATATTTGCCAAAAAATCAGATTTGGCAACACTAGCTTCTTCAGCTTGAATTTTCGCCTTTTTTAAATCTTCACGGTGCTTTACAGTGCTAGTGACATTCTGAGTGAAAAGCATAATACCCCCGATTTCATTATCCGTAATATACCAAGGCCTCAATTCCCAAGTCACGTATTGATCTTCTAGGTAACCTGGCAATGGAATTAAATCTTCTTCCTGTCTTTCTATTGCTCCCTTTAGGACCCGCTGATGAATCTCCTTCCTTCCAACAGCTACCGATGGGAAAATATCGTAATGTGAATTACCTATAAGCTCTTTGCCTTCCAGGTGATAATCCTCTATGTAGCGATTGCTGGCAGCTATGTAGTTCATACCCTTATCAAACATGGCGACAGCTGCTGGTGCATGCAGTACAAAAGCTGAAAGACGGCTCTTCTCACTTAGGAGCTCCAACTCCATTTTCCGCACTTCTGTGATATCTCTAGCAACCCCTAAATGCCCTTTGGTTACATTATTAACATCACGAATTGGAGTGACTACCAAGGAAACTGTTTTTCTCTCCCCATACTTGGTGATATAAGTCCATACACGCTGCTCCATACCTTCCCCCTCAGATCTAGCAGTAAACACATCTTTGATACTTATTTCATCTCCAAGTTCCTTCTTTAGCTCTATCAGGTGTGCTTCCATTTCTGTTGGATCATGTATGCACTCCGCAGTTTGCTTGCCCACCATTTCTTCTGCGGTGTAGCCCAACATTTTCTCTGCGCCTGTGTTAAAAACCGTAATGACACCAGATAAATCTGTTGCAATTATGCTGACTTCCGAAGAGGCATTAAACACATCATCCAATACCTTTTTGGTTTGCTCCAGATCTATTTGAGCTCGCTTACTTGCATCTATATCTTGAAAAGTCCCAAAAATCCGGACACAGGTCCCCTCTTCAAATTCTATCTTCCCTATCGCCCGGACCCACAATTCATTGCCTTTGGCGGTGATAAGCTGCAACTCTAAGTTCCAACCTTCACCGGTACGCATTGCGTTTTCCAGTGCTGTTGAGATCTTCGCCCTGTTTTCTCCTTCTTTATAAAAATTAATTGCGGTGGATAATTCTGGTTCAAAGTCTACAGGAACTTCATGAATAGTCTTAGTCATTGGAGTCCAGGTGAGCTGCTGCGTCTTGATATCCAGATTCCAGCCTCCTACCCTAGCTACTTTTCCGGTCTCTTCGAGAAGGATTCTAGCCTGAGACAATTCTTTCTCCAGTTGCACCCGCTTCGAAATATCCAGGGCATTGCCGATCACATAGTCTCCCCCATCACAATGATTACTTTCTACGACATTATTAAACATCCATATCAGCTCCGAACCATCCTTATGCCGTGTGATCATCTGTCCACTTGCTTTCCCCTCTTTCTGGACTACAAGCAAATATTGGTCTATCAACGTATGACGATATTCGGGTACGATATCATAAAGACTACGTCCTATCAATTCTTCCGCTGTATACCCAATTTTATTGGCTCCAGCCTCATTTACAGAAAGAAATACCCCTTTCAAGTCATGAGTACACATTAATCCCTGTGAATTTTCAAAAAAAGCTCTTAGCCGACCTTCGCTTTGCGCCAATTGTTTTTCCTTAGCTTTGGCTTCAGTCGTATCCCTGGCAATGCTAAAAATATCCCCTGTATTGGGGTCTTGGGTAGAAACCCATGTCAATAACTTATAGGAACCCTCTTTGCATAAAAATCTGTGAGAAAATTTTATTGAAGTCTCTCCATCCATTAATTTCTTGACTTCACGAATTGACATCTTTACATCATCTGGATGTATCAGTTCAAAAAAAGACCGGGTAAGCAAGGTCTTTTTATCCCAGCCTAGCAATTGGGTAAATGATGGATTGATTTTCTTGAAATAGCCATCTGTACCAGCGATGCAAATCAAATCAGTGGAGAGATTAAAGAACTTCTCCACATTGCTATACTCATCAATCAACTTTCGCTCCTGAATAATGATCATTGCTTCATTGGCAAGCAATTGAAGCGCTGTCATGGATTTTTCGTTAAGCAAAATCGAATCGCTTTCAAAAACAAAGAGACAGCCAAGCCATTCGCATTGATCTCCCAGTAAAGGGAGCCCAGCATAGGCCTTGATGTCATAATCAGCAAAAATTCTGGAAATTTCTGCAGAAAGCGGAAGAGAAGCTATATTATCGCAGCTAACTAAATCCTTACTGGCTGAAGTTTGCTCCTTACAGAAGGAAATAAGCTCATCACTGTCAACGCTGATACCTACTTCTGCTTTATACCCTATGCCTGCATCACCCTCAATTAAGATGAGGGATTTGGTGGTCGCACTAACAATAGTACTTAGCTGGCAAATCCTATAAAGTGATATATCCTGAATTTCATCGAGATTTTGATAGTTATGAACTTGCAATTGATCTGATTCACTTTCTCCCTGCCCAAAATTATTCCTCATAACTAAACTTTAATAGTATGCATTTAGTAACCAGAATCTTGTCACAACCTGACTAAATATTGTCGCAACTTATGACTCTTTAAGAACAATAAAAATAAATTGAGCCGTAATAAAAAACCCTTCCCAATCGCAATCAACCTATTTTTTTACTGTCATCACAGCTATATACTTTAAAACGTTTATTGAATAAACGATTACGATTTTCATCTCTAGTTGAGTGTTTAAAACAAAAAAAGACTCTCTTGATGATTTTATTTCCATCAAGAGAGTCGTAATAAAAGTTAAAGAATTTAGGTGCCTTTTTAGCCAGTAGAATTACAATGACTTTTGCCAATTCCAGCTATCTCTCAGTGAATCTTCAAGCGAATAACTTGGATGCCAATTAAGTACCGAATTGATTTTTGAGGTATCTGCCCAGATCTTCACAACATCCCCGGGTCTTCTTGGGCCGATTTCAAAGTTCACCTTTACTCGATTGACTTTCTCAAATGTTCTGATCACTTCCAATACAGTATTTCCATTTCCAGTTCCTACATTGAACACATCGTAGAAATCATCCTTCTGCTCTCCTAGGTAAGCCAATGCCTTCACATGTGCATCTGCCAAATCCATTACATGAATAAAGTCACGGACACAAGATCCATCCACCGTATCGTAATCATCACCGAACACAGTAAGCTTCTCACGAATTCCAGCAGCAGTTTGGGTTACGAAGGGTACCAAGTTAGCAGGAGTTCCTATTGGTAATTCTCCTATTTTCCCGCTTGGATGTGCTCCTACCGGGTTGAAATAGCGCAATGAAATCACCCGTATTCCAGCCCTACTTTTTACTAAATCCACTAAAATATCCTCACAGATTTTCTTCGTGTTACCATAAGGACTTTCTGCATCTTGTCTTGGCGTCTCCTCTGTCACAGGCAATAATTCTGGTTGACCATAAACGGTACAGGAAGAAGAAAAAACCAAATCTTTTATCTGTTTAGACTTCATGAATTGAAGTATGGTCAACAGAGAGTTTATGTTATTTTGATAATACTTTAACGGCTGGACAGTGCTTTCTCCCACAGCTTTGAAAGCCGCAAAATGAATAACACCCGTGATGTCATGCTCTGCAGCAATTTGATTTAATAGACTAAGATCGCTGCAATCTCCCTTATAAAAAGTAAGTCTTCTGCCAATGATTTCTTCAAGTCTATCCACCACTTTAGCTTCAGAATTTGACAAATCATCAATAATGATCGGGTCAAAACCTGATTTAACCAACTCGACTGCTGTATGAGAACCAATGTATCCGGCTCCTCCCGTTATTAAAATCTTCTTCATGTATGTATAAAAGTTTGCTTGTGCAAAACTATCCAAATGGATGGATTTTCGAATTCTTTTCTGATAAGAGTTATCGGAAAATATGATTATCTGTAATGTTGAAAGTGATGCTTTGCTTAAGTGGACGGAAGACCGAAGACAGGGAACGGAAGTACCTTTGACCTTGCCTGAATTTGATTGTCACTTGATTCTTAAGTTTACCATTTCTTACTGTGCTTTTTAATCCCTACTGGTAGAAATGAGGATAAACATTTAGAAAAATATACTTCTAATATCCATACTATCTGCATCCCCAATCCTCCTAAATATTGTCCGCCCAAATCACTCTGGAATAGAAAAGTTGGAAATCACAAAGCCCTCCATAAACACCACCAAAAGATATATTAGGACAAATTTCAGGTTTGTTGTAAGCATCTTGGAAGTACTTACAGGCTGTCCTACTACCGATTGTACCATAACAATGTTTTGAAAGGAAATTGCATTTCCTATTGCTGAGCCAGTAAGCAGCAATGCGAGCCTAAGATATGCAGGTTCACCCGGTGGAAATAGTGTCATCACCGAGCTGTTGAACAGCAACACGCTCATAGTAGCACTTCCGGTCACAAAGCTTCCCAACATCCCGGCAAAGGGCACTAATCCAAGGGATGTGCCCCCTGAAACTTCAGCAAAGACCTGCTCTACAGCCAAAGCCAAATTTTGGCGCATTAACTGCGCAAAGAAAACTAGAAAAAGAATGGTGAAAATAGGCATGGTGAGGCCATGAAGGATACTTTTCGCCTGCTTAAAAAATTGCACTAACAGATCTCGTTGGGAAGCTGTCCTTAAGTACAAAATTGCTGCAACGATAAATACTAGTCCTGGCTGATACAGGGAAATTGCTTTGAGGCCCTCACCTAGGGATAATTCAAAGCGTCCCAACATATAGTTAGCCGGAATGAGCAACAAGACAAATAGTAGATAAGGATAAAATGTTTTAAACCAAACCTTTTTAGGAGGCCTCTCCTTTTTGGGGACTGACAACCAGACGAACGGGATCAATCCAACCAATCCTGCAACAACCGACGGGTATTCCACGCTGAATTGCCCCACCACTCCGTAAGGAACAGCAAAGCAAATACCTGCACTAACCAACATCTTCCATTCAGCTTTCCAAACTACCTTTTTCTTCTCGGTTTTGCCATATAACCAGGCCAGGCCAAACGGAACGATAAGAGCAGGCAGCAGATTTAGTATCACCGTATGGGATACTTCAGGGCTAATAGAATAAATATTCAATCCAACATTGATCGGGGTGCCCAGTGCTCCAAACGTCACTGCAGTGGTATCCGCAGCCAACGGAAGGACAACACTTGTAAGTGGCTTGTATCCGACAGCCAACATAAGTGGGGCGATCAGCATTGCGGGTATTCCAAAACCAGCAATTCCTTCCATAAAGCTCCCCAGAAACCAACATAACATAATTGCAACTGTAAGCCGGGAAGAAAGGGCAGAAGTTGATTTAACAAAATCCCCAAACTGGTTTAAGGAAGATAATGTATTATAAAATAGGTAAGCCCCAAAAAGAAGTAGGATCAATTCCACTGAGACAATAGCTCCATTTGCCAAGGGTGCGAGGATTTCTCCTTCAGTAAAGAGCGTTTTGCCTACTATCAGGATAATACATCCCATCAATGCCCCAAGCCATAATTTTCTAAAAAGAAAACCTCCGGTAAACAAAGCAGCAAACTACAATAGCAATAGCCAGTATTCCACTAGTTTTCTGATTATCCGCCCTAAAATTAATGGGCGTTGTTTTCTATGTGACTCTCCGCTTTCGAACCAGTAAGCGTTATTTTCCAAAATGGCCTCGGCAAGCTTGGTTATTGAGCCAAGTCTCCAACAAATCCAAGAACAACACATAACCTTCTTAAGCTACCTGATTAGCAAAAAGCTTCCCCTCTTTTCTACAGTCTGAATCTCTCCATCTAATGCAAAGCTATGCTGCATCAGGAAGGTGTAAGTTCCTTGAGTGGCATTTTCTCCATTCACCAATCCATTCCAGCCTTCTGCTCCGGAGTAAATTAATTGCCCCCATCTGTTAAAAACCCAAAGGTTAAAGTTGATTTCACAATTTGATACACCTGCAAACAGGCCTCCATCTCTCGTCGGGTTAAAACCCGTTGGCATTCGTACGTCCGGAGCCTGTTCTGATACCAGTCCAGTACCCAAACTTACACAGCCAGTAGCGTCTAAGACTGAGATAGTGTAAGCTCCTTTTGATAAACCAGTAAGAGTATTGCTGGCGGCATTTCCGTCCTCCCAAAAGTAGATATAGGGAGCTTTGCCTCCTGCAGGAAAAGCAAACAATTCGCCATTACTAACTCCAGGACAGGCTGGTTTGGTCAATCTCACATCCACCTCTAAAGCTGCAGGAGATGTAATCTCAAAATTAAGTGGTATAGAGCAACCATTTTGATCTACCACAGCAAGTTCATAAATCCCTTGTTCAACATCAGTCAAATTCAATTGACCCGTAAATTCAATTCCATCTTCTAACTCAATCGTGTAAGGAGCCGTGCCACCTATTACAGTCAAATTTAAAACCCCATCCTCTTTTCCATAGCAACTTACTCCCTCTACACTAAGGGAAGCAACCTCTAGCAAAGCAGGAGCTGTGATTTCCAGGCTTTCCAATACTCTTTCGCAGCCTAATTGATCTACTACAGTGACAGAATAAGTTCCGACAGGCAAATCCACCGCGGATGACTCATTCAAATCAGGATCATGAGACCAAGTAAATTCAAATGGTGCTACTCCGCCTTGGATATCCAGAACTATCCTTCCGTTAGTTTCCCCAAAACATTTCACATCCTCCATGCTGCCAACAGAAAGCAAAAACTCGTCTTCTACTTTCACTTCCAAGGGATTTGAGGTTCCCTCGCAGGATTGGTCAATTAAACTATAGGTAGTATAGCTTACAGTCCCGATTGTCCCAGGTACGTTCCAACTTATTTCAACTGTTGGTTGATTTTGTCCAGAAATAATTTCTCCTCCAATTACGCTCCACTCATATCCACGACCATCTGAAGGATTTGGTGCGGCATAGAAATGTGTAGTGAGGGGATCAAAACAAACATCTAAATTTCCAATCGGGTCTTCAGCGTCCAGCAGAATATTGATAATCACATCCAGAGAAATAGGCTCAACCAAACAGCCATTGGTATTTAAAGGAGTGGCGATGATTTTAGCAGATGGATTGGCCGGACCCCAATTGACTAAAACTGAATCCCCATAATTTTGAACAATCGTTCCACCCTCCACTTCGAAACTTACTGACTTTATGTTTTCTTTGGACGTGAGCTTGTAAACTAATTCTTCCACATCAGGGCAAACTGATTGTGGTCCTATCAGTTCCGCCTTTGATTCCAATACCTCTACTTGGAATGTCTCTTCTTCCTGCTGATCGCAGGTATTGGGACTGATGGATGCAGTGACTGTCACCTCGTATATCCCGGGAGTATCAAAAGTATGAGTCACTTCTTGACCCTCTTGGAGCGCAGATCCATCACCAAAATCCCAGGTGAAATAAGTAAACGCTTCATTTTCTGGAGTAATACTCCAAGTTCCTTCTTGGTCTAGACAAGCTACCCGTTCACCTTCCACTTCAAATTCATACTCGGCTTTTATTTCAAAATTCAGATTATCCAACGCTGCTCCCACTGCGTATCCATAGGATTCCAAAAACCCAAATCCATATACATAGGCAATAAAGCCTTCTGGGTTTGTCAATTGATGGACTCCTTGGGGAATAAGAACCCTTGCAAAATAAAAGGAGGGATTCCCTGGAACCTGTGAAAAAGAAGCGCCAATATTCCTTCCATCTAAAATGGTAGAAGCCTGAGCTCCGGCAGGAACTATAATACTTACGTAGTGCGCTTGAATGGACTGCAATGAGAGAGCAGAAAACTTCACATCCTTCAGTAATTGTTGATTTGGACTGTAGGTAATCATAAAAGGATCACCTTGATCATATCTTGGATCCCCAATCTGATTACATCCTTGGCTCTTGGAAAATACAGTGACCGAAGATGGTTTTGAAGTGGTGATGGAGACTGTTTCGCCAGCTTTAAAATCCAAAGTCAGAAACTTAGCAGCATTTATTACACCCCGGCTGTTGCCGTTTACAAATACTTCAGTGTTGTCCTCCGATGCCAAAACTTTCACCAATTCACCTGATGTCCTTCCCTCTAATGCTACATGGATATAGGAGTTCCCCCAAGTGGTTACCGGGTATGCTTGTTGAAAAAGATTATCATTTGCTGCGCCACAATTACCCACTGATGTCCACTTGTTCCCTCCAAACACAGCAATTTTTTTACATGAATTAGCATCATCTCCTATCACTCTGACCCGGGAACCAGTCAGGTCAAATCTATCTTTAATCTGGTAGCTCTGACCACGATCCAATGCTATTTCAAGAGGTGCAGAACCATTGCTTTTAGTGATTTCTATTTGAGTATTATCTTCTGTGGCAATTACTAACAGACTACTTTCATTATCAACATTACCATCGTATTCTACAGGATGTGTGAGTCTCTCGAAGTGAGAAGTGACCAAATAGTCTTTCCCTAAGGCTCCCACAGGCAAGACAACTGTACCGTCGGCACTTCTGATCCTTTCATTAAAAGCATAAACCGTCAAGTCCCCAGTTGAACTGATATAAATCCCTTTGTTTTCAACTCGGTTTGAGCCCCTATGGAGCACATCAAAATCCTGGGAATCAAGAATCAAACTGAATCTTCCGCCTTGTGCTAAGGTGGCAGTTCTAGTTTGCCCAAGATATTCAATAGTAATGGTAGCATCTTCAATAGCTGTTATTTCTAACATTGCCCGATCAGGAGCTCCGGGCAGAATACGGTTATTTTCCATAAATCCCACCCAAAACTCTTTCCCGATGGTAGAGATTTGACCATAGGATATCGTCACAAGAAATTGCAGCGATAGAACTAAAGAAACAATACGGTAAAATCTCACCATCCAGAATTAGAAAACCCTTTAATATCCTAATATAGCGAACTGATAAAAATAAAGCACCCTATCCATAACAAACCAGAATCTCGCCCTTCAAAGCTTGGAAATCACTAAGTCTTCACATATTTAATCCCTATCTTTGCGCCTCAAAAAAGAAGAAACACCTTTATGATTTCAGTAGATAACCTTTCCCTCAAATTTGGTAAACGAACCCTTTTCGATGAAGTTTCCCTAAAGTTCAACCCTGGCAATTGCTATGGGGTGATCGGGGCTAACGGCGCCGGAAAGTCAACTTTTTTGAAAATCCTTTCCGGTGAAATTGATAGTACAAGTGGGGGTATCAGCATCACTCCTGGTCAGCGAATGGCTGTATTGAGTCAAAATCACTTCGGTTTTGATGAAGTGGAAGTCTTAAAAACTGTCCTTATGGGGCACAAGACGCTTTATGCCATTATGGAGGAAAAGGATGCCATCTACATGAAGGAAGATTTCACCGAAGAAGATGGCTTGCGCGCTTCTCAATTGGAAGCTGATTTTGCTGAAATGGATGGCTGGAATGCCGAGTCTGATGCGGCAGCCCTCCTTTCCGGTCTAGGGATCACCGAAGACCTGCATTACATGCAGATGAAAGATCTTGCCGGTAATCAGAAAGTGCGGGTTTTACTTGCTCAGGCGCTTTTCGGAAATCCGGATATTTTGATTCTCGATGAGCCTACCAATGATTTGGATGCATCTACCATCGAATGGTTGGAAAACTTCCTGTTGGATTTCAAAAACCTGGTGATCGTAGTATCCCACGATAGACACTTCCTGGATTCAGTTTCTACGCATATC
Organism: Algoriphagus aurantiacus; assembly: GCF_035156405.1. Classification (NCBI taxonomy): domain Bacteria; kingdom Pseudomonadati; phylum Bacteroidota; class Cytophagia; order Cytophagales; family Cyclobacteriaceae; genus Algoriphagus; species Algoriphagus aurantiacus. The sequence continues at coordinate 14,803 of NZ_JAXRUT010000042.1, forward strand.
GTAGATATTGACTTTGGGAAAATAAAAATCTACTCAGGTAACTATACCTTCTGGTACGAATCTTCTCAACTCGCATTGAAGCAGCGTTCTGATTCCAACAAGAAGGCTGAAGACAAGAAAAAGGAATTGCAGGCATTTATTGATCGCTTCTCTGCCAACGTCGCCAAGTCAAAGCAGGCTACGGCACGTAAGAAGATGATTGAGAAATTGAACATCGATGAGATTGAGCCTTCGATGAGAAAATATCCGGGTATCATTTTCAAACCTGAAAGAGAGGCCGGAGATCAGATTTTCATGACTGAAAACCTGGAATTGAAAGCTGATGGAGTGACTTACTTCACTGACGTAAACCTGATGGTGGACAAAGGCGATAAAATTGCTTTTATCTCGAAGACTAAGCAGGCGGTGAATAAATTCTTCCAAACGATCATGGAGGAAATTCCTGCTACAAAAGGAAGTTTCAAATGGGGAGTTACCATCAACAAAGCCTATTTGCCAAACGATAACTCTGAATTTTTCAAAACAGATATTTCCCTGATCGAATGGCTACGGCAGTTCTCTGGAAATCAGGAAGAAGCTTATGTAAGAACCTTCTTGGGAAGAATGCTCTTCACGGGCGAGGAATCACTGAAAAAGTGTTCAGTACTTTCCGGGGGTGAAAAAGTTCGCTGTATGATCTCCAAGATGATGCTACAGAATCCAAACCTTCTGGTAATGGACGAACCTACCAACCATTTGGATCTGGAATCGATTACAGCATTCAACAACGCAATCATTGATTTTACTGGTACGGTATTGATGACATCTTATGACCATGCTTTTGTACAGTCTTCAGCAAATAGAATCGTAGAATTCACTCCAAACGGAACGATTGATAGGAGGATGCCTTATGAAGCTTATCTTGAAAGCGAGGAAATCAAGGCATTGAGGGAAAAGATGTACGGTAAGTCTACTCAATAAATCATGCCTGATCAATCGTTATAAATTTAAACTCAACGCAACAAACTATATTAGCTAAAATATACTAACATATATTCAATTTAATATTAGGATTAATTATAAATCAGAAATAGCTATTTCTTAAACATTTCTCCCTACGCATATATTCATTTTATATATAAATATTATTTAATTTTTTTTTATTTCATCTTTATTTAAAAAAATTATGATTTTACTTGGAATTTTTGAAAATATAGACTTTTCTTCAAATTTTATCCCAATAGTAGGATTCACAATAACTATATTAACCTTTATAATAACTCTTAGGCTAAGAAAATTAACATTCAAAAAACTTGCAAATAGAGAGGTATATTTAAAACTAGAATTAGCTTCAATAGATCTATTTAGATTTGAAGCCACAAACGTAGATGTTATAAGACCTTTATGGGAAAAAGATATCGACATCCCAAAAAAGGGGACAGCAGAATACTTGGTTTTAATGAACTATGTTTGCCAAATGCTCAATCTCTTTGAACTAGCTATAAAATTTAGAAAGTCCAAAGATAAAATATTACCTCCGGATCTTTTTAGTTCTTGGGTTGCTTGGTTTCATTCTTTGGTTACAGCACCTGGCTTTCCAATAATTTGGGAAGACGTTAATAATCACTATATTATAGATCTAAGAAATATAATGTCTGGAGGAATAGAAATTACAAAAGAACATACAAATCCAGATTTTATAGAAGAGAAATTTTATAATTTTGTTGCTTTTGTCCTAGACTGTGATGTTATCAAATATTGGCTTTCTGGTTCAGAGGAACAAAAAAGAGTTTACAAAGACTTTAATAAGTCAAGAAAAATGTTAACATCAGAAACAACTAGATCAATCAACAAGCCTATTGAAATCACATATATTCAAGACAAATATAGCATTCAAAAATATGTAGATTTTTTTATTGAAAATACTACCAATAATTATATATCTCATGGGGAAATTCAATATGGGCGAGCAATAAACTCAACAGAATGGGTAACCAATTTGAACTCAAAATTAATAAATGATTTCACAGATGTATTAGAAAATAGTGAAGCTGGAAATTTAATCTCGACGCATACGGCAGAAGGCGTTTTAGTCGGCTTTATATTTTTAGAATATTTTGATTCCCCAAATGGGGTTTACGCAACATTATCAGACATAGTAATATCTGAAGATTATAGGAGACTTGGAATTGGGAACGAAATGATTAATTGGGTATTTAAAGAACTTGATAGGAAGAACATTCCCACAATTTATGCAGAAAGCAATTTAAATAATATTTCTGCTCATAATTTTTTAAACAAGCATGGGTTTTTAACTATATCTAAAGTATTCAAAAAAGATTTGATAATATAAAACGATTAAATGAATTTAATTGCCGCATTCTCTTAGCCTCTTTTTCCTAAGATTAACCCCAAGTCACACATGAACTATCCTAAAATCATACTCAAACACGGCAAAGAAATTTCTATAAAAAGACGGCATCACTGGGTATTTTCTGGAGCTATTTTCCAAAAAGACGCTGATCTCGAAAATGGTCAATTGGTTTCCGTTTTCTCTTCGAAAGATGAGTTTTTGGGAATAGGTCATTTTACCGAAGGCTCCATTATGGTTCGGGTTATCTCTTTTGAAGAGCGGAAAATCGACCAGGCCTTTTGGAATGAGAAAATAGCTTCAGCACTTTCTTTAAGAAAAAGCCTTGGACTTACTGATAATGATCATACTAATGTTTACCGATTGATCCATGGTGAGGGAGATTTACTACCAGGATTGGTCGTGGATTTTTATAATGGTACGGCTGTGATCCAGGCGCATCAGATTGGCATGCATGCACATCTTAAGGAAATCGCCCAAGCAATCAAATCGGCTTATGGAGAGCAAATCTCAGGCGTTTACGACAAAAGTGCTGAGACCTTGCCAAAGAATCTGGGTATTACTTCCAATGAATGGGTTCTCGGTCAACCCAAAACCGACTTGGTTCAAGAATTTGGAGCGACTTATAAAATTGATTGGGAAAAAGGACAGAAAACCGGCTTTTTCATTGATCAGCGAGAAAACAGGAAGCTACTTGCCTCCTATTCAAAGGGGAAAAAAGTATTAAACACCTTCTGTTACTCCGGGGGCTTTTCAGTTTTAGCACTAATGGAAGGGGCTGCGGAAGTTCATTCTGTGGACATCTCTACTAAAGCCATAGAACTGACTGAAGAGAATGTACATCTCAATCCGGAAATCCAAGGAAAGCATGAGTCTAAGGTGGCTGATGTAGTCAAGTACATCCGTGAAATTGGTGATGACTACGATGTGATTGTGCTGGATCCCCCGGCTTTTGCCAAAAACCTAAAAGCCAGACATAATGCGGTACAAGCGTATAAACGACTGAATGCTGAGGCCTTGAAGAAAATCAAATCTGGTGGAATTCTATTTACCTTCTCCTGTAGTCAGGTAGTGGACAAAGCACTTTTCCGAAATACCGTCACCGCAGCAGCACTGGAATGTGGCAGAAAAGTAAAAATACTTCACCAGGTCACTCAGCCTGCTGATCATCCGATCAATATTTTCCATCCCGAAACAGAATACCTCAAAGGCTTAGTGCTTTTTGTGGAGTAATTCAGGGGTTTCTATCCTCTTTTCCCCTATTTTCGCTTAGTCAATCAAATCTAACTATGTACACAGGAATACAACATCTTCATTCTGGAATCGCTTATCTGGCATTGCTTGCTTTGGTAGTGGTCATTATTTACATGCTCATCGGGTCTCTATCTAACCGTGAATTCACGGAGAAAGACCGGAAAATTGGATTGATCGCTTTTGTTCTTTCCCACATCCAATTGTTAGCAGGTTTGATCCTTTACTTTATCAGCCCTTTGGGTTTGGAAATGCTACAATCGGATTCGGCTATGTCAGACCCAGCAGCCAGATTAATTGCTCTTGAGCATCCTTTGATCAATATTATCGCGATAGTAGTAATATCTGTTGGCTATATCCGGGCAAAGAAACTGAGAACTTCACGTTCTAAATTCAGAAGCATCTACATGATGTATGCCATTGGATTGGTGTTGATTCTTTCCAGACTTCCTTGGTCGACTTGGATTGGATAAGGCTTTCAAGTGTTAAAAACAGAAAGAGGTAACGTGTGATATGTTGCCTCTTTCTTATTTAGACTAAATGCATTTTATGAAAAAATAGGATATCACTTGTAAAAAATCCCCCTTGCCCCCTTTGTAAAGGGGGAGTACCTCAAATTTGAACCTCTGACCAGTCCTTAGAGATTTAAAAGTTATACCTCACAAAATTAAAATAATGCTTTGGTATCTCATTTCGATGCTGAAACTATCATGAACAACCTGCAAAGCTCAACATGGATCTACCCCTTTCATGCCTTTCGTTAAACCTTTAACAATCAATGCTTTAATATTTAATCACACAGAAAAACAATTAGTTTAAAACCTTCAAATAAATAACTTGCCTTTAGCAATGATCAACATCTCGGTGTTTTTTGCATAAAAGCCTATGAACTTTTAGCACCACGCTATTATCCAACTGGTGCCAACTCCCCCTTGAATCCTCTCACTAGGTTAGGTCAACTTCATTTTGTCAAAGGGGGAGAGGGGGATTTTTATTGTGAATTCATGAAATAAAACAGAGTAATCTTCTAACTTACTATTATGCATTTTTTACCTTACAATATATTCTCTGAGAGAATACTCGCGGGAATTAAGGGCTCACAGCACTCTTTCTGAAATATTGTTATGGCAAAAAATTCGAGCTAGTCAATTTCGAGGCTATAATTTCAATAGACAAAAGCCCCTCAACAATTTTATTGTTGATTTTTACTGCAAAAAATTAAATCTAGTTATTGAAATCGATGGTGATTCACATTTTAATGAGGAAGCTGTAATTGAAGATCTGAGACGTCAACAAATCCTGGAGAATCTTGGTTTAAACTTCATCAGGTTTCTTGACATAGACGTAAAGAAAAACATGGGTTATGTTCTCGGTGAATTAAATTTTTTCATAGATAATTGGGAAGATAGAAACGGAGTTTCTAGAAGCTGTTTTAAATAACAAATCCCCCTACCCCCTTTGTAAAGGGGGAGTACCTCAAATTTGAACCTCTGACTCGTCCATAGAAATTTAAATCAGATATAACACACAAATTAGAATAATGCTCGGTTCCTCATTAAACCGCGCCATAAAACAAACGATCTGCTAATTTAAGAGCTATCTCTTATTTCGAAACCGTTCGAAGCGATATTTACTCCCCAGATTTAAGCATTAAACTTTAAACCTTTAACCATTTAACTATTTAACCTTTTACAGCTCCTCCTTCACTTCACATATGCTTCAATCAAACGTTCCGCGCATCTCTCCCCATCCATGGCTGCGGACACTATTCCTCCTGCATATCCAGCGCCTTCTCCACATGGGTAAAGCCGCTTGATCTGAACATGCTCAAAAGATTCCCGATCACGTGGTATTCTAACTGGCGAAGAGGTTCTACTTTCAAGGCCAATCAACTGAGCATCATTGGTATAGTACCCCTTCATTTTATTACCAAAAGCCTTAAAAGCCATAGCCAGACGCTCTGAAATAAAATCCGGCAATACACTTCTCATTTCCACTGAATTCAGGCCTGGCTGATAAGATGTGTCGAGCAAGCTGGAACTTACTTTTTTGTCTACAAAATCCACCATGCGTTGAGCTGGAGCCACTTGGGTTTTTCCTCCTGCCTCCCAAGCTTTTCTCTCAATAGCTGCCTGAAACTCCATAGCGGCTAATGGACCAAACTTTTGATATTCAGGTAAATCTTCTAATTCCACCGAAACCACAATTCCAGAATTGGCAAACTTACCATCCCTGCGACTTGGACTCATTCCATTTACCACTAATTCTCCCGGAGAAGTGGCGGCAGGAACTATAAAACCACCTGGACACATGCAAAAACTAAAAACCCCTCGCTGCTTTTTTCTGAATTCAGTCTGATGAACCAATGAATAAGCAGAAGCGGGTAGATAAGGTCCCCGATCTAAACCACAGTGGTATTGAATGCTGTCGATAAGGGTTTGACTATGCTCAATTCTTACCCCTAATGCGAAAGGTTTGGCTTCAATGGTTATTTGCTTGCTGTGGAGCAATTGAAAAATATCCCGGGCTGAGTGACCTGTAGCAAGTATCACTCCTATTCCTGTGATTTTGTCCCCGTGCTGAGTCACTACACCTTTAATCTCATTTCCTTCCAGAATAAAATCTTCCACACGGGTGTCAAATACTACTTCTCCACCAAATTGCTTGATGCTTTCCCGAAGGTCTTCTACCAATTTTGGAAGTTTATTCGTACCGATATGAGGATGTGCATCCACTAGAATCTCTTCCGTGGCACCATGTGCCACAAGGATTTCCATGATCCTTCGAATATCTCCACGCTTCTTAGATCTGGTATAGAGTTTTCCATCTGAATAGGTGCCTGCCCCACCCTCACCAAAGCAATAATTGGAATCTGGATTCACCAGATGTTCCTTATTAATCGCCGCAAGATCTCTTCGGCGGGATTTGACATCCTTTCCCCTCTCGATCACAATAGGCTTTACTCCAAGCTCTATCGCCCGAAGTGCTGCAAAAAGTCCAGCTGGTCCTGCTCCTACAATAATAATGGGGTCTTCGTTACTTACATTTTGGTATTCCGGCTTGTGATCAAGCAATGCTGGAGGAGTTTCCTTGATAAAAAGTTCAGCCTGGATATTCACCTTTACGTTTCTGCCTCTAGCATCAATTGAACGTTTTACTTGTCTGGCAATCGCCTCAGTTGAATCTGCTGGAAGGCCAGCTTTCTTGCGTACTACTTCCTGAAAAGTGATAGGGTCATATGCCTCATGAGGGCTCAATTGTAAGTTGAATTCTTTTTTCATTGTAAGGTAGTTATCCTTAAAAAGGGGATTGCAAAGATAAGGTTTTTGGGTGTCAGTTGGTTATTAGCAACGTCACTGCGAGGTGAGGAACCAGCCGCGGCAGTTTCAACAGATGAACTGGTATCAGTTGTTGGTTATCCCGATAGCTATCGGGAGTTATTAGTTCTGCCTAAGTAGGATTAGAATTTAAAATGAAAGAATTTAAAATTTAAAAATTACCTCTAGCGGAAGATGATCACTCGTTTAACCTTTAAGCTTTTAACCCTTAACCTTTAACGATTACCCTCTAACAACCAACAACTAATTAAGTCTATCCAGTACTTCAAATCTGGAGGAGTTGGAAATATACTCAGGCACAATTACTTTCAAGTGTGATACTAAATCATTTTCAGAATTTTTGGCCACCAAATTTATGAATAGTTCGATTTGACCATCGATCTTGTGATAAGAGGAAGGAAGTACTTGAGCTATTTTGATCTTAGGATGGTGGGTGATTTTAACCGTTTCATAATCATTGAGTAGCTCTTCAAAAAGCTTCTCCCCTTCTCTCAAGCCTGAGAACACCACTTTAATATCCTCACCTACTTTTTTGCCTGACAGTTGAATCATCTTATGAGCCAAATCCAATATTTTTATTGGCTCGCCCATGTCAAAAATATAAATTTCGCCTCCTTCACCCATAATCCCTGCCTCCAATACCAATTGACAAGCCTCTGGAATAGTCATGAAATATCTAGTGATTTCTGGATGAGTCACAGTAATTGGCCCACCATGCATAATTTGCTTTTTGAATAAAGGTATCACCGAGCCATTCGAGCCCAATACATTTCCAAATCGAGTAGTTATAAACTTTGTGTGATAACTTTTATGATTTCTTTCCAAATATTCGTTCAGCGCCTGCACATACATCTCAGCAGCTCTTTTGCTGGCACCCATTACATTGGTAGGGTTTACTGCTTTGTCTGTTGATACAAAAACAAATTTGTCAACTTTAGACAAAACTGAAATATCTGCAAGTAACTTGGTTCCTAGTACATTGGATTGTATAGCCTCTTCAGGATAATTTTCCATCATCGGCACATGCTTGTAAGCAGCTGCATGAAATACGACTTGAGGTTTATATACTTTAAAAATTTCCTTTACTTTCTTTTTATTTCGTAAATCACCAAGCACTATCCTTATGGGGCAATAAGAATAATTTTCTTTAAACTCCTGCTCCACATCATACAATGCAGATTCTGCAATATCAAACAATATAAGCAGCTTGGGTTCATAATGACAGATTTGCCTACAAAGCTCTGAACCGATAGAGCCGGCAGCACCTGTCACTAGAATCACCTTTCCCTCCAGATCTTGATGTATTCTTGGATTATCCAAAATTATCTGTTCACGACTAAGCAAATCCTCAATTTTCACTTCTCGAATTGCTCCAGCAGTCAAGCCACCATTGATCCACTGATCTACAGGAGGAACTATGGAAACAGAAATTTTCAATCTAAGGCATTCGTCAATCACTTCTTTCTTTCGCTGAACAGAAAGATTTCTAACCGCAATTATCAATTCAGTTATACCAAACTGTGTTATCAGTCTTTCAAGATCTCCTAACCCTTTGTAAATCCGTTTACCATCAATGTTTTTACCTTCTTTTTTGGGATCATCATCCAAAAATGCAACTGTATTAAAGAGAATCTTACTATCTCGCTTAATGGCTTCTTGGGCGATAATCCCAGCTTCTCCTGCTCCGAAAATAATCCCGTTCTTCAGCTCCTTGACCAAAATCCCGTTTTTGAGGTAGACGAAAAGTTCTTTAACCAACAAGCGATAAAAAATCAGCATAAAGATCGATGAAAGACTTGCTATGATCAAAACCGAGGTTGGAAGTAAAAACCTATCATTCAAAAAACTCCCATGAAAGAAGTTTAAGCAAAGAAAAAGAATGAAATTGATTATGACAGTTTTAAAAATATTTAATCCATCTCTAAAGCCCGTATGACGAACAATGCCTTCATAGCTTCGAGTATTTTGCATTACCAATAAACCACCAACCATAAAGGTAAAACTTCCTGCAAAGGCATCGTATTGCTCAATCAGGGCTAGCTCAAAATTGAAACGTACCAAATACCCAAACAAGGCACAGTGAAAAAGAATAAAAGAATCCAAAGTAGCAATTATCCATCTGGGAAGGATTTTTAACCTCGACAAAAAATTCATAGTATAAATCTATTCAAATTGCTAAGTTATATATCTCTTGATCGACTACTTAATTAATGAGCAAAGTTAAGTACTTTTTCAACTTATCTCTAAATTCTAGTTAAAATAAAGTAATAATATTTTGCGTTAATCGAATTTTCAAAAGATAGTTCATGCTTAATTACGATAAATTACCAAATAGTGGATTTACCTGGTGAAATTTTTCCTCATACAATTGCCATTTCTAAGCGTTCGCTTTTCGAGTGCCTTCAAACCTTCCCATGGAAACATGTCCTTGTTGAGTAATTCCTTTTCCAAGTAACACATTAAGCAATGTTTGGAAAAGGATTCTTACGTCTAAAAGGAAGGTTAAATTATCTACATACCACACATCAAATTTAAACTTGCTATCCCAAGAAATAGCATTTCGTCCGTTTACCTGTGCCCAACCTGTCACGCCCGGCTTTACTTCATGCCGTCTGGCTTGCTCACTAGTATACAAATTGAGGTAATCAAATAGCAAAGGCCTTGGACCAACAAGACTCATGTCCCCTTTCAGAACATTGATTAGTTGGGGGATCTCATCCAAAGAAGTTTTTCTTACCATCCTGCCAAAACTAGTAATCCGCTCAGAATCAGCTAACAGATCTCCATTTTCATTAACTAAATCTGACATGGTCTTGAATTTCAAAATCTGGAATGGAACATTTCCCTTGCCTGGCCTTGACTGCGAAAAGAATGGCGTCCCTTTGTGGTGAATGCTTAAGACAATCAGCAAAATTAAAAATATGGGCAAAAGAATTATGAACATTAAAAAAGCAAGAATTATATCTATTCCTCTTTTAAGCCAATTTCGATAAATCACTTATTTAAATATTTTACTAAGTTTCGAATAAATTACATCTACAATCATTTCCTGATCCTGAAGCGTCAAATCTACTGAACTTGGGAGGCAAAGTCCATTTTCAAACAGGTTCTCTGCCAGACTTCCTCCGTAATATGGAGTCATATTGAAAACTGGTTGAGTATGCAGAGGTTTCCACAGATACCTACTTTCAACTCCCTTTTTCATTAATGCTGTTTTCAATTGTTCATTAGAAAAACCTGTCTGCTCCTTATCCACTAAAATAGCAGTAAGCCAATAGTTAGATATTGAATCAGCAGACTCAGTTTGAAACCTAATACCAGGAAAATCTTTCAGCAAAGCCCTATACCTCTGGTTTACTAGTCTTCTACTTTTGATAAAAGAATCTAACTGTTCTAGCTGAGCAAGTCCTACTGCAGCAGAAAGATTATTCATTTTGTAATTATAGCCAACTTCCAGGTGATGGTAGAAAGGAAAGTCTTCCCTTGCTTGAGTTGACAATAACTTTGCCCGTTGAATTAAAATGGAATTGTTTGAAATCAAAGCTCCCCCACCTCCGGCAGATACAATTTTATTTCCATTGAATGAAAAAACACCAATTTGGCCAAAAGTACCGCATGCTATCCCTTGATATTTGCTTCCAATTGCTTCAGCAGCATCTTCCAAAACAGGTATGTCATACTTATTTGATATTTCAAGTATCTCCTTAAGTTTAGCAGGCATTCCAAACAAGTGTACTATAACAATAGCTTTTGGTTTTCTGCCTTTGGAAATTCTGCTGAGGATAGTGTCTTCAAGAATCTCCGGACAAATATTCCACGTGTCTCTTTCGCTATCTACAAAAATCGGCTTGGCTCCCAAATAAACTACAGGGTTGGCTGACGCGCAAAAAGTAAAGGACTGACAAATCACTTCATCTCCAGGGCCAATGCCCAAAAGCACCATCCCCAAATGCAAAGCTGAGGTTCCTGAATTTAAAGCAACAGATTCATGAGTCCTTAGCCTTTTGGAAAGCTTGCTTTCGAATCTATCGATAAATTGACCGGAAGTCGCGATGTGTCCCGAGCTTATCGCCTGTTGGGTATATAAATTTTCATTGCCTTTAAATACTGGAAATGATAGTGAAATAGGTAGAGTCATGCATGTTTTTAGCTAAGACTGCCAAAATATACTATAAAATATCAAACCTCCATATCTCAAATCACAATGGAAAAGCCACTAAACGAGTGTAATTACTTACTTAATTGATTTATAAAATTAAGTAATTGTGAATTTTGAATTAAGGAATACATCTCACCACACCCAACTTTTACACTTCATATTTAAATATAAACCATTAACTACTAAATATTTACGACTTAATTCAACTTTCTGATATAAGAATTTATTGCTCGTTAATCTCATCCAAAGCTTAGCCATATAGCCAAAAAAAAGGAACGAAATGGGTAGTATAAAATAATTTAAAAAAATTTTAACAAACAGCATTTTTTTGTGTTTGAAAATACACCTACTCAATAAGTCAAACTAAATTTAAAAAGATGACCGATGGGATTTTTTAGGGTTTAGTGGGAGTAGATTTTAGAAAAACAGCAATTGAATTGAGAGGTTATAGTTGTCAAATAAAAGTATGATTATCCATAATGATGCCAGTAGCCATATTTTCTTTGTTTTACTGGCTGGAAGACCGATGACAGATGACCGAAGTGGCCTTGACGATAGTGTTTTCCGAATCCTATAATACTTTTGTCGCTTTACTGGTAGAAAAGCGGATATACATAAAAAGAAGATATAAAAAATACCCTTTGTAAAAAACTGGAAATCTAGTGATCTTTGCACCCAAAGTAAATTTACAAGTAAAGCACTTTTGAAAAATAGATTCACCCAGAATTACCAATCAGCGAAGAGAAATCTTGAAATTAATTCAAGCTATCTACTGCCCCAAGAGCAAGGGGAAATACTGGTTTCCGAGAAATTGAACTGGTTCAACCTGAGTATAAAAAGATTCATTGATCTGTTTTGTTCCATAGGATTAATGATAGTAATAGGTTGGTGGCTTTTTCCCATTGTAGCCATCCTGATTAAACTAGATTCTCCCGGGCCTATTCTCTACACCCAAAAACGGGGAGGAATTGACAACTCTGTATTCAACTGTTATAAATTCCGTTCGATGACTATTGATAAACGGGATGATTTGAAGCCAGCTACCAGAAATGACCCCAGAGTCACGAAAATAGGAAGAATGCTAAGGAGAACCAGCATTGATGAATTGCCTCAAGTGTTTAATGTGATCTATGGAAATATGTCCTTAGTAGGTCCAAGACCACTTATTTTGTCACAGAATGAAAAAAATGCCAAAAAAATTGAAGGATATAAGAACAGGCATTTGGTCAAACCAGGAATTACAGGATTGGCTCAGGCAAAAGGGTATCGTGGTGAAACAGAATTGCCACATTCCATCTATTTCCGATATAAACTGGACATGTACTACATCAAGAATTGGAGTGTAGTCTTTGATCTAAAACTTATCTGGATGACTGCTGTGACCATTTTTTCCGGTGATGAAAACGCTTATTGATTTTTTATTAGCCGATGCTTCAGCGGTTTATAAATCACAGGTCAAACTATGGATAGCCCCTGGTGCAACCGTGGGAAATTGGTATCTGCAATGGGGACACCCCTAAAGGGACGGGTCTGCGACAGCTCCCGATTCACTCCGTTTCCGCATCGCTTACTCTCGGAATTAAAAATCTCTGAACAAGCTCAACGCGCCCAAACAACTAGCTAAAGTTGTTGAAGGAATAACTGTCTTAATGTTTTGCAGACAAGGCTGAATTTAGATGGGTATAAGCATGGTGGGGATATACCTTTAGCCAGTCTAAGCCGTTCTTGTCATCACAAAGAGCTACGGATGTGATGACACAAATTGTAGCAAAAGGGAATGATAATTCGTTCATACTGGATTGAATCTGGCCTGAAAGGTCAGCATAACCCAGCGATGGGTAGCGCCCATCGCTAGTTGATCGGCAAATGATCCTAGCCCTGAAAGGGCGAAATCAACACTGGTCCCTAACAGACGGAATTACAAATTCCTAGAATATGTGATCGGGATTGCATCCACGATAATTATCGGAACCCGATTATCCTAGCTTCGAGGTTTTGGAAACCTCAAAGGTTGACACTTAAATTTGGCCAAGAGTGCGGAATACTATCCTCCACCACCCGTTATTTTACCCAAACATATAGAATCGGAAAACATACTTTTTTCAGAACGCTCTGAATAAAATGAGAAAAAAACATATACTCCAGGTACTTCAGTGCCGGAATCAAAGGTAAGCCATGGCAATTGTATTTCCTGATACCCGTCTTTTCTATAGCGTAACCCCTGAACACTGAAAACCCGCTGGTGAACCGTATCATATACCACCACAAATGTCATGTCGGAATCCCGCGCGGAACCATCCCAGCTATTTGAAGTCCATTCTATCGTGAATTTCCCTGAACCCAAATCCGTTAGAAATGCATCCCGCACTCCTGTCAGATCTCCTGAGGACACAAGCATTTTCTCTGGCTGCAAAACCGGAGCACCGTCTAGCGGATAGATGGCATTTTTGAGCATCAGGCTTTTTGCCCGGTCGATTCCCCGCTTTGCTCCTTTACGATAGGCATCAAATCCTATGGCCAGTTCTTTTTTCAAAGGGGACAAAAATTGCTGTACCAGCGCGAATGCCTCCTGATGATAAGTTTGAAGCGGGGTGGTATTGCCTGTCCTCTGACCGGGTTTGGTCCTGATCAGCGTCTGCCCATTTACCTGATAAAAAATGAGGTTTCCGACCTTTCCGGAAAATCCGCTGTGCAAATCGTCTGTTACTTTTCCCATAGCTTTATAAGATTTTATATCAATGAATATTCTTCTTTGGCAGGTATGCTTTCCGACTGGAATCTGATCCGTATCTAGGCCATACCATCACCGTATCATCTACGGTGCAGGTCCGATGAACTATCGGAGATGCATCGGAGGAGCATCGGAGATGCATCGGAGATGCATTGTAGAAGCATCGGTTTTGATGCTATCCATGTGGCTAGGGTTATGCTGCATTTCTACCATGGGCTGGATCTTATTCCTAACTGACTACTANGCATCGGAGGAGCATCGGAGATGCATCGGAGATGCATTGTAGAAGCATCGGTTTTGATGCTATCCATGTGGCTAGGGTTATGCTGCATTTCTACCATGGGCTGGATCTTATTCCTAACTGACTACTACCTAAATCATATACTTGAGTATGACCTCTTCGGGGATCCCCGAAAAGAGTGAAAAGTCCAGAAAAACCGTATCTGAAAAGGCTCTCAACACCGTTTTGGAAGGAGTTTTGGTGCGGAATGACTGCTCATCAAAAGCTACGTCTGATGGGCCGAAAATCCTAAACAGCTTCAGCCCATCCTGCATTTCCTGAAAAAGCCCCCACATAGCCTTCATTGATATAGCGGCTTTTTTCATCCGCCATATCCACCTTTTTGAGTATCCCGTTTCTCGATACCGAGCGTAAAGTGAGTTTGTGATAAACAGCCTCGTAAGACTCTTCTGGAAACTTTTTGATTGTATTGTAATCAGCAATTAATTGCTCCATGTATATGTCCATAACCCTGCGTTAAAAATTTAAACCAAAAGAAAATATGAAGTTTAAATGATGTATAAACTTCAAAAAGTCGAGTAAACAATCGATAACTGTGAGTTAAGTTTATGTTAATAAAACCACAATTGCAAGAGGTAATTTTTAGTAATTATAAAATACCTTCAATAAAACCGGAAATATTTCCTGATTTAGCATAATTATTTCATGCAAGCGGAAATAGCTCCTG
>NZ_JAXRUT010000043.1:0-24581 GCF_035156405.1 Algoriphagus aurantiacus
TAAATCATTTTAAATTCTTAAAACCAACACTTGTCCGCCGTGGCGGAACCAACACCAACAACCAACAACATTTTCTACCTAACCTCAATCTCACCTTTAGGTCCCGGGGGTAAATCATTTTAAATTTTCAATTCCTACATTTTAAATTCTTTCAACCAACAACTATTAACCCATTAACCCTTAACCTCTCTTTTCTCCGTGCATCTCTGTGATCATCAACAACCAAACACTTTCAACTGGCATAATACATTCTACTCAAAATCCCCCTAGCCCCCTTTGCTAATGGCTGTAATATTTTATTCTATTGCTGCTATAAGGGGGAGTTGATCCGCCGTTCCAATTAGAATCTATAAATCATTTTAAATTCTTAAAACCAACACTTGTCCGCCGTGGCGGAACCAACACCAACAACCAACAACATTTTCTACCTAACCTCAATCTCACCTTTAGGTCCCGGGGGTAAATCATTTTAAATTTTCAATTCCTACATTTTAAATTCTTAAAACCAACAACTACTAACCAATTAACCCTTAATCTTTTAACCCTTAACCTCTCTTCTCTCCGTGCATCTCTGTGATCATCCAATCTCCAATCTCTTAATCTCCAATCTCTTAATCTCTAATCTTCCAATCTCCCAATCGTAACCCCCACACCGCCACCCCAATAAACCCCAAATTCATCCAAAAATGCTCCGCCCAACCCAGACTCTCCAATATCCCCGCACAGTTGCACGGCACCCTCGGAAATGCTCCTACCCAGATCAGTCCCACGTAAGTGATAAATACAGTAAGCAGTAATATGCTTCCCAGATATCCCCACCACCTCGTCACCGAGAAGAGCAGGAGCAGGGCAAGCAGCAACTCTACAATAGGTACCGCATAAGCCAGCACTTCTGCCAATTCACCTGGAAAGGTCTGGTTATGAAAAGCATTCCTGCTTGCCTTCCATCTGATCAGTTTATCCAGACCCGTAAAGGTCCAGAGCAGAATTAGAATGGTACTTATAACCTTGTTCATAATCATATCATCTTAGTTAGCAGTGACTAACTCCCTCTCCTCGAGGAGAGGGCTGGGGTGAGGTACTTAAGATTCTGTTCATAATCATATCATTTTTAGTACTGCCTAACTCCCTCTCCCGGGAACGAAGTGATTCGGGAAGAGGGACGGGTTGAGGTAGGTGAGCCCTAGAATTTAATTCTCATTGAAAATTAATTGACATAAATCAAAAAATGGCAGGAGCTATTTCCGCTTGCATGATATAATTATGCTAAATCAGGAAATTTTTCCGACTTTATTGAAAGTATTTTATGATTACTAAAAATTACCTCTTGCAATTGTGATTTTCTTAACATAAACTTAACTCACAGTTATCGATTGTTTACTCGATTTTTTGAAGTTTCTACACCATTCAAACTTCATATTTTCTTTTGGTTTAAACTTTTAATGCAGGGTTATGGACATATATATGGAGCAAATGAAGGCTGATTACGACCAACTGGTAGATGGACTAGATGCTAGCTACAAGAAATTGGACCTGTATGTAGATCTTCGAAAAGCAAAGAAGAACGAGATACTTAAAAAGACGAGCAGTGTGGAGAGCTGCAGCAGATACCTATGCAGTGGATTTGTAGGCCTTTTCCAAGAAGGAGAGGAACGGGATATACTGACTGAGATTTTTATGACTTCGGATGTGGCTTTTGATTCCGAATCTTACCTGAATGCATCAAGGACCGATTTTTATCTGAAGTGTCTATCTGACATCATATTTATAGAACTCAGCAAAAAAGCAGAATCCCAGGTGATTGAAAATCATCCCAAATTTGTAAAGCTGGGACTAGCCATTAACCATCGCATGCTTAGTAGGCAGGGGGAGCGCTCCCGGATCAAAAACCTTGGGATTTCCAGAGGCTATCCGGAATTTGTCAACGCATTGCCAGGAATAGAGAAACTGCTCACACAGTCAGAACTTGCTTCTTATTTCAATTGTACAGACCGCACTGTAAGGTCTGTATTGAAGGAATATAAATCCAAGCAAAAATGATGACCTACAGCTTTCCTTCTGCTTTGAATATTCATACCCTTTCACTGGATAGGGATACCTGCCAGTGGGCTATAATTGAAGGAGTTCTTGACCCTATACAGCTGAGTGTATGGGCGGATCAAAAAATCAACTGGTTTGCGGGATACTTATTTCCCCGTATGTCTGCCTTCAAGTTAGAAAAAGTGATGAAGTTGTTTTGCTGTCTTTTTATCCTGGATGATCTAATGGATACCCTTCCGTCAAATCAATCTCTTGAGCTTTTGGAAAAGTTGCTCCCTACTCAAAATGAAAAGGTATCAGATCATAAACTATCTCCACTGCCAAGGGTATTGAATGATATAGTATGTCATGTATCCACATTCGGAGATACTGCTTGGGGATTTACTTTTCAAAACTATTGGTATCGATACATAGATGCACAAAAATGGGAAGTGCTGAATAAACAATCCGGAGTTCTTCCATCTTTTCCAGAGTACAAGGAGCGAAGAATGGATAGTTCGGGAGTATATATTGCCCTGCACCTCCTAAAAGATACGTGGAAAAGTGATTCTTGTGCCGTCCGCCTCTTGGATTACAAGGTAGCCCGGATAATATGTCTCAGCAATGATGTGATTTCAATGGATAAGGAAAGGGATGCAGGCGATTTTCATAATGAATTGCTGTTGCTTCAGCATTATACCGGCTGTTCTTCAGGGCTATTAACAGCGTATGCGGATAACCAGTTAAAGAGGTTGGTTTCGGAGGTGGTTGTGTTGATGGATACTGGCGACTTCCAAGATGCTGAGGTACAGGATGGTACAAAAACTTATATAGAGGAGCTAAAACTGCTGGTGGGAGGCTGCCACTATTGGTCTCAGCAGGACACGTTGCGATACGGAGCTTCTATCAACGGATGTTTACAAAAGAACTAAAATGGAGGTTTGCTATGATCAAAAAACGCTGTGTCATATACCCCAAGGATGTACAGATTATCACTGGAAGAAGTGAGCGATACGGTCATTCGCTACTGGGTAAAATCAGGATATGTTACCGGAAAAAGCCGCACCAGTTTGTCACGCTGCATGAGTTTGCCGAATTCTCAGGGATACCGCTAGGTCAGGTAGAAAGCTATATATATTGAAGGAGTACTTGGTTCCAGTGCTAGTACCTGACTTTTTCACATACATCCCTATATAATTCCCCTTTTACTTTCATCAATCGAAAAACCAACGACTGCCAAACCATGCTTTTCTTCGACTCTTCTTCGACTTTTCCTCGGAATTGCTACGACTTTGCATCAGTTGATACCAAAAGAAAAGGCGAGCCTGCTTTATTGAAATAAGAACTGAGGATAAGGAAAACCAAGTCATATAAAATCGATCAATTCACGTCCGGCTCAGGCAGGATTTAAACTAGTCAAGCTTATGGCAATTATTGAAAACAATATTTTGGGGAAAATCTCAGGAAAGCTCGGGAATATGGTATTCTATGAGCGTAATGGAAAAACTGTGATCAAAAGCCTTCCCTCTAAGAGCAGTACCCCTCCAAGTGCCAAGCAGCTTTACCAGCGAGCTGCTTTTAAGATCGGGCAGCAGTTCCTGACACCTTTGCGGGCTGAACTCGAAATTGGTTTTGCCAAGAGTAGCCTGGCGCTAAGTCAGGGATTCAACCGTGCACTATCTGTAATATTAAAAACAGCTATTCTTAATGAGGGAGGCAATCCGGTTCTATATCCTGAAAAAGTCAAAATTTCCGAAGGGGATTTATTGGGTGTGGAAATTCCGGCGGCTCAATGGATAGGTGGAAATCTTCTGGAGATAGCGTGGGTTCCCAATGCCTTTATGGGGCATGCGAAAGAAGCTGACCGATTGTTTGTGGTAGCCTACGATCCGGACAGCGGCAGGAAGTGGGCTATTATAAAAGGCAATTACAGAAAGACAGGAAGCCAGCAGATCCAGTTTCCCTGGTCTGGGGAGCTTCAGGGAAGATTCTATATTTACCTCTCTTTTTTTGCAGAGGTCAACCGGGGAAAAGAGTTTTCTGATTCTGTTTGTCTGGGGAGGGTGTGAGTAGTCTGTGGGGGCGAATGATTATTCGCCCGTGTATCCTCAATCCAGTTCGGGGACAGACTATCCCGTTTCTTTCGTCACAGAACAGGTTGTTGCCTTTAAAAGACAGATTAGGTCATATCAACTGATTAAAATAAACTAACAAATTTGCTTTTGGATAAATCAGTGGAATTAGTTGTATTTGCGGGTAATTTCCTGTTTTTAAAAGCCATAACTCCATGCATTATCCCTGCCTATTTCTAAGTCTATGTATGGTTCTAGGCTTGTCTTTAATGGGCTTTGCCCAGGATCTACTACAGGTTACTATTGATGCCAAAGCAGCTGAATGTGACAGTGGTCAGGGGGAAATATCTGTAGGCTTTCCCGATCAGCATTCCCGAGAGGTGGAATTGTACGATTTGCACGGCGAATTAATTCTTTCGAAAACTACTGCTTCTGACCATGTCACTTTTACGGACTTAGTTCCCGGGGTGTACTCAGTGAAAGTAATACAACAAGGAGCGTCAGAATATTTAAAAGCTGTAAAAGTATTAAACAGGTCTTATGATGAAAGAATTAAATTAAGAACTGGTGTGGTAGATACTTCGTGCAGGAATATTTATCGGGATGGCTGGACACTATTTAAAGGATTTCCTTATACTGGTTTTCAGGATTTTGATATGACTGATTATCAGTCCTTAGTTGTATATTTTTTTGACGATAAAGGAAGCAATTATCAGACCACGGATACAGAAGATGATGGCATAGTCTCGGTAGTATCCCAAGGGGTTGATCCCGGAGTATACCATGTTATGCTCGAATACAATGGTTGTTTTTATCCTCTTGAGGAAGACTTTATTGTTTCCCCGCTTGTAATAGCGGATTTTGAAGTGAAATCCAATTATGAAGTCAAGTGTGGAGAGGTGATTACTGTACGTCCGGAATCTGTGCATAACTATGAATATGAACTTTATACTCAAAATGGAGACCTGGTTGAGACCGGAAAGGAATTTGAAATAGGCAAGGCTGGAATATATTACCTTCAAAACAAGCTCGAGGGTTATTGTGCAATCACCCATCAGATTAATGTCACAATGCTTGGAGGACAGCTGGTCCCGGAAGTGACAAAGGAAGGCGATGTGTGCGACGGAAAAATAACCTTAGTAGCCTCCACAGCGGAATCGACCAATGATGAGGATGAGTATAGGTGGTATGATTTTACAACCGACCAAGAGTTGTCGGCAGGATCCAAACTGGAAGTGGTTGAAGATGGTATCTACTATGTTAGGATAGGAGAACCCTCTAATCTTGGGTGTACCGAAATTTCTGAGCCAATTGAGGTGGCAGGTCTTACTTTACCTTATATACCTAAACTTGTCCTGACTGACAAGGAATGGTGTGAAGGCGAGGCTAATACATTGATTCTGGAAGGTCTCCCAGATGATAAAGATTTTGAAATCAGTTGGTATGTGACTACAACCGAAGGGATTAGAGAACTTTATGAAGCGGAAGGATTGCGCCAACTGGATATTTTTGAGCAAGGTCTGTACACGGTATCAGTACGAACAGGAGTCTGTGCTCCCAATCAGACGGAGTTAGAGGTGCTTCAGCAAGAAGATTCACTTTTGGTTTTTGATTCTAGGTATGACTTATGTGAATATGGGGATTCGAATCCTTTGGTGTTGAATGCTGGAGATGCAGTAAAGGCAGAATGGATGGTTGAAGGTCAGATAGTTGGACAGCAGAATACTTTCATGCCTTACCTTCCGGGAAGTTACCGCTTACTCAAGTACTATTCACCAAACTGTTACACTGAATATACATTTATGCTCACAGCCAATTGCGCTGCAGCGGTAAGGTTTACCACTGGCATAAGTAGCTCAGATCCCAATAAGGGGTTTGCAGTATTTATGAATTCCTATGTGGAGTCATTACAGCTAAGCATCTATGATCGCTGGGGACAATTGCTTCTATATGCAGATGAGACTCATCCCCTTATCAATTCTTCAGAGGGTATTTGGAATGCAAAATCAGGTCGGGTTTCACTTCCTCCCGCCAACTACACTTTGGTTCTTTGGTATCAAGGTGCTGACGGAGAAGTCCACAAGCAGACATCCAACCTTACTGTTATTGACTGATTAACCATTTTAGCTTTCGTTTAACTCACCACCTTTGCCTATGATCCTCCTCGAGGCGGTAGAAAGGATGCCACCAAGACAACTACCGGAAGTCTGGTCTCCAGCAGATCCACTTTCCCTGGTCGTCTGATCTGCAGGGAAGATTCTATATCTACCTCTCTTTTTTTGCAGAGGTCAACCGGGGAAAAGAGTTTTCTGATTCTGTTTGTCTGGGGAGGGTGTGAGTAGGGTTGGGGCGAATGATTATTCGCCCTTACATCGGTCACCGTGGTCTGTGTCACCCAGACCATCTTATATCATCTAGCATAAGTCCCCAGACTTTTATTGCGCCGCTGTTTGTGTCATCACGAACGGCTTAGATTACCTTTATTACTATATCAGCCAGGCTTGTACTCACCTAATTGCTATCTAAGGAGCTGGTATTTTCATTCTGGATCCACCCTTTTGTTTCATTGGAAATATATCTATCCCTTTCAGGTCTAGAACCAATTCCTCGCCATTTTGCGATGGGCGCTACCCATCGCTGGGATATACTGACCTTTCAGGCCAGATTCAATCATGAAGTAAGGGCGAATGATTATTCGCCCTTACATCGGTCACCGTAGTCTGTGTCACACAGACCATCTTATACCATCTAGCATAAGACTCCAGACTTATACTGCGCCGCTGTTCGTGTCATCACGAACGGCTTAGCTTAAGGGTTGGTTTTGCTGGCAAGAGTGATGACACGCCATCTGAGCTATCGGATTCGACCACTGAATGGAGGAAAGATCTCTTATGAAGTTCTTTCCCCAAGTTCTATCACCCATATGATTTCTGTCCCTCTTTTATGGTATTTGGTCACAATAAGTTGAACCTGACATTCCTCCCAAATACTTTCGCTGGCTATCAAAAATACAATCAAATGATAAGGATACTTAGGTATTTCAAACACCTGGCAGTGACAGTTCTTGCTTTGCTTGTCGTCGCAGTAATTGTCGGTTTAAATATAGGAGCAGCGGTACATTATACTGATGACCCCACCGGACTTCCTTTGAATCTTGAAGGCCCACATGTTTTCTTTAAAAATGATAGTACTCTGGATATAAACTATATAATGGGCAATAAGGAGGACGGGTTTTATCTGGATCAGCAGAAGCACTCGATTAAAACGGCCATTAAGGCGACTTGTTTCTTTCCCCTAGATTCTTCAAGCTTTGAATTTACTATCTCCGCCGGGTTCGAAATTCCTGCCACGGTCTATGATGACGATTCACCTATTCTGGCCATTTCTGATATTGAAGGCGGGTATAGGACATTTCGTGATTTCCTTATTCACAGTAATGTAATCGATAAGGAGCTCAGCTGGACCTTTGGAAAAGGGCATTTGGTACTGCTTGGAGATTTTGTTGATCGTGGCTGGTCAGTAACCCAGGTACTTTGGTTTATCTATAAACTAGAGCAGGATGCTGCAAAGCATGGAGGTACAGTCCATTTTATACTTGGCAACCATGAGCTCAAAAATATGCAGGGTCATCATCAAGCCACCGCGGACAGATACTATGCAGCAGCAGCTGTATTGGGAAAGCATGTAGACAATTTGTATGATTCCAATTCATTCATAGGCCGGTGGATGGCAAGTAAAAATACGGTCGAGAAGATTAATGGCAATCTATTCGTGCATGGTGGACTACATCCCGATCTGACGAAATCTGACTTTTCCCTTGAGAAGATCAATGAAATCATAAGAAATCACTATGACCACTTCTACCTTTCGGAGCCTGGGGAATCAGCGGAGCAATTAATCCTATCAAACACCACAGGAGTGGCATGGTACAGGGGGTATTTCAAAGAAGACCTGAAGCAAGACCAGATCAACCAAACACTGGATCACTTTGGTGCCAGAAGGGTTATTGTAGGACATACTTTACAATCAGAGATAACCAGCCTATTCGAAGGAAAAGTAATTGGAATAGATGTAAAACATCCAAAAGACTATCAAAAATATTGGCCTTTTCATGAGTCGGAGGGATTACTGATCTCTGGAGATCATGTTTACCGAGTATTGCATGATGGATCAAAAGAATTGCTTTAATGTATCTACCATTACCCAGAGCAGCTTGCCCTAGGCAGGTCTTTGGGCTACTAGCCTTTGCGAAAACTCGAATATTTTGGGTTATTAGCTATATAAAAAACACAATAAACACATAGTTTTAACCCTTAGAAATGGAGCAGTGGTCACATAATTTTTACTGCTGTTTGAGAATTAGCTTTAGCCGTTCGTGACGACACGAACGACGAGGAAATTCTATATTTACCTCTCTTTTTTCGCAGAGGTCGGCCGGAGAAAAGAATTCTCGGATTCTGTGTGCTTGGGGAGAGTGTGAGTAGTGTGTTGGGGCGAATGATTATTCGCCCTTACATCGGTCAGTGATTAAAGTTGTGTTTTTTGGGGAATCCGAGATCCACCAATATTTAGGCTGCGAGAAATCTCAAAAATCAATTCGGTCTGGAATCTTTAGGCTTTGCTGATTTTTTTTACTGATTTGAAATCGAGCATGACTAAAAAGTCACACACTGGGATGATTATAGTACATTCTACTCAAAATCCCCCTAACCCCCTTTGCTAATGGCTGCAATATTTTGTTCTATTCCTGCTATAAGGGGGAGTTGACCCACCTTTCCAATTAGAATTTATAAATCATTTTGAATTCTTAAAACCAACACCAAACAACTAACAACCCTTGTCTACCAATAATATTTGCTCAAGGGGGAGTTGCTATCATCTCCGCAAATACATAGTGCTACCAATCTTGTGCAAGTCTTTCGCCTCCTTTCGTATCATCACTTTCGCCGCTGTTCGTGTCCACACGAACAGCTTAGGTTGCCTTTAATTACTATATCAGCCAGGCTTGTTATTAGGGCGCGTTGGATATCGCAGCAGAGAGCGATAGTACTCCTTTTACACCAATCATTACTATTCGGAATATGCTGCTTAAAAACTTAATTATACGAATGATCTGCATATTCAGATCAGACTGCACATTCAATTGATAGCCAGTGTGATATAATTGAATTTTCCTGCATGTTTAACCTAAACCCCATATATATATGGCAAAACAAGCAGGAGTAATTACACTGAACGGTAAGGTAGGAAGACTCTCTTTCTACAAGACCAAGGACGGGTATCTGGCCCGTGAAAAAGGAGGCGTGAGCAAGAGCCGCATTATGAACGATGCGCGCTTTGCACGAACCCGGGAGAACCTGAAGGAATTCGCCGACAATGCCAGCTCGGCCAAGCTCTTCCGGGATGCGTTGCGCCCGGTAATCGCCAAGATCGGAGACAGAAGACTGAACCTGAGAATTACCCAGGTGATGATGAAGATACTTCAGTCGGATCTGGTGAACAACCGTGGTGAGCGTATGGTAAGAGCTGGAGACTGGAATCTGCTGAAGGACCTGGAACTGAATGCTGCAAGTTCACTGGGCAGCACGCTATTTCTGGAGATCGGGTATACAGATTCNTATGGTAAGAGCTGGAGACTGGAATCTGCTGAAGGACCTGGAACTGAATGCTGCAAGTTCACTGGGCAGCACGCTATTTCTGGAGATCGGGTATACAGATTCCCCAACCTCTTGGGATGTAGCCATCCCGGCCTTTGTACCGCAGGACTTTGTGGCCTTGCCCAAAGGTGCTACGCATTTGCGCATCACTGCAACGGGAGTGGGACTGGATTTCGCGAGTGGAGGAAGAGCTGTACAGACTGGCGTATCGGGTTTGCTTCCGGTGATTGATCCGGCTGCGGCGATTAGTCTTTCGGTAGACAAGGCCTTGCTGCCGGGTACACATAGAGCCTTTGTGCTGAGTGTGGAATTCATCCAGATGGTGAACGGCAGTGAGTACTCCATCAATAATGGAGCGCACAATGCCGCTAAGATCGTCGGCCTGGAACAGGTATAAGATGAGACTGGTACTTCACCGCAAGTACAAAGCAACAGTAACCCTTGGGAGGTTATTTCTGGGTCAAAAGCAGCTTTGCTTTACCCGGGAGCCTCCCAGGGTCTGCTTTGGTACGGACTCCACCTGTATGGAGGAAGGCGTGTACGAACTGGAAGCCATCCACTCAGAGGAAAAAGGCTGGGAGATCGGGATAGCTGATAAAGGAAAAGTGGCCAGACTTCCCATAGGGTGTAGCCTGGCATCCAATACAGTTTACCCCGTTACCAGCTACCGGGCCGATGGCACTCCATTGTTCACCAGACTCGCGCACCTCAAGCTGATGGAAAGGCTGGAGCGGGAATGGGATCGTGGGGAAATAGTAGAGCTGCAGGTGGTGTCGGAAGGAGTTCCTTATCTCTTGGAATCATGTCTGGAGCAGAGCTACTTCTGAGTGCTGCGGGAGCGGTGACGGTGATGCTGCTTTCGGTGATCGCCTACTTCCTGAAGCTACTGATCGAGGATACCCGTCAGCTGAGCACCGAGTTGGCCAAGCTGAAAGAGCTCTTTATCCGTCTGGAAGCCGAGCAGGCACTGATCAAGACAGTAATGCAGCGTACCCGCAGTCCGCCCAGGAGGCCTGCCTCCCGAAGGGAAGGATAAGCGCTTGAACATAACACGTCATCCGATAGCTATCGGATGCGAGGAGGCTGAAAGCCGACGTGGCAATCCTGACTAAGTACTTCTCACAACTGGACTGCTTCGTCCTTCGTCCTCGCAGTGACGTAGTCCCACTGTCTCCCGACACCGGACATCCGACATCCGACACCGGACAACAAGCAACAAACAACTAATAACTAATAACAAACCATGAACATACTAACAGAAGTAAAAGACCGGGCCCTCGCGCCCACACCGCCTTTCTTTCAGAAGCTGAAGAAGGCAGGATTGATCATCGCCGCTATTGGCACAGCCGTGCTGACTGCACCTGGGACGGTACCAGCCATACTGCTAGCCTATGCAGGCTATGCCGTGACAGCAGGAACTGTCTTGGTGACAATTTCCCAATTGACCGTCAATGACGGAGCCTTTGAGAAAGTGTTGATGAATTAAGAGAAACAGATTAATAAGTTAAAGCCGGGGGGGATATTCTCTCCGGTTTTTTTATGGTTTTTAACCAAAGTGGACACGGAGGTTTTTCACAGAGCGCGCAGGATTAATTGATATCCTTCACCACCGTTCGTGTCTCAGGGTTAGAATGTATCAATCTGTGTAAATAGTGACACATATACGGATGGCATAATTCAATTAGAAAAATTTGTAATAACTTATTTTCATTCATTGGGTGCCATAGAGAAGCATTTATTCCTTTTCTTATGGATTCAGTATTGAGGTATGGATTTTGGTTTTCAAAGTATATTATAAATCACTAAACTAACCATACTATGGACACAGAAAGAAGAGAAGGCAACGTTGCCAAAACTATTGAATCCCAAACAGCAAAAATTCCATCTGATGTATTTCTTTGGTCTGCGATCTCCGTAATGGGAATATCTCTTGGGCTAAAAATTTTCAAACAAAATAAAACAGCTTTGTTTGTCGGTCAATGGGCTTCCCCATTTTTGCTATTAGGAATCTATAACAAGATAGTTAAAGTAGAAGGGTCTGATAAAGACAGTTGATAGGATAAGTCTCATGGGTATGCTTTTTCTAAAAAGGAATTCCCGTGAGGTTACTATTTAGTTGTATGTAAATCCAAAATTTCACTCTGGATAATGGCAGTTCTATATACAATAGGGGTCAATATCCAGAGCTGAAATTCCAATTGATTGATGAAATATATTTTATGTGTTATCAATTAGCAAAAGTAAAGAAAATGGAATCTGATGAAGTAAAATTGTATTCATGGAAGTTCAGTTCATGGAGAAAAAGTGCTAATCCAGTAGGGCAGGGGTTTCCTTTCGAGGAAATAAGTCCCAAACCAAATGAACCTGAGATCCTTCCAGATCCTAATCTTCCCGAAGAAGAGGAATATCTGCCGGGTGAGGAGGAGAATCCGTTGGAATATCCCAAGAGGGAAATCGATGATCCATATCAACCTGACCGCGAGCAGGATTTTCCACCGAAAAGGGAAGAAGAAATACCACAAGAAGAACCTAGAAAGTTCAGGGCGGAAAATATTCCGACCTTTTAATGACTTGTATTTAGTAGCACATGACTGCAATGATATTTTATTGCGAGAAATACTAATTCAACATGGAGTATTCAACTACTATAGTTTGATATTCAGTGTTTTGCGGTAATTTTTAGTATTGAGCGGCTTTGGTTTTATTATACCAAACTTTGTCCAAAGCTTGCAGAATTTTTCTGGACTCCGCGCACCCCCAATTCATCTTATGGATTCAGGATAGACAAGGCTTAATTGGTAATATTTCCATCTTTATCCTTTCTATTTAAACACTCAAATTGAAAGGCTAAAGCGTAGTTGGCGTGATCTCTTATAATAGTCCTGATAACTTTGTCAATTCGATGGGATTCCAATTCAGAGCCCTCCAAGAATTTGATGTACCATGTCTCCATTGGCTTTTCTTCAAGCTTTTCCTTATACAAATTTATTTTAAAAACCGGATCGGGATTTTTTAAGTGAAGGTTAAGTTCATGCTCACCAATGAAAATGAAGCTGTGTTGGGTCAGAGTTTCCATAGTCAGTTGTTAGGGATTCAACTTACCCCAATTTAAAAAAAAACGAGAGACAAATCAATTGATTATCAAGGATATATCTAGATGGTATGCAAAATTAGAACTACTAGGTGACGGAGGGATATTTTTTATTCTTACTTGCCAGTATTGGCTTTCTTATTCAAATATCTTATTGCAGGCGCGGCTGTAATACCATGAATCAGTATTGACATGGCTATGGAGAATGTGACAATTGACCATAGTTCATCTTCAGATTCAAAAGCTATTTCATTTAGAGCAAAAGAAAGATAAAACAGTGAGCCCATCCCGCGAATTCCAAAAAAACTGATTAGAAATTTTTCCCTGCGATGAAGATTGGTTCCAAGCAAACTTAGATAGGCAAATAAAGGACGGATGATCAGTATAAACACCAAAGAGAAGAGCACCATTTTCCAGGTTAGAAAGTCCAGAATCCCCTGCACAATAGCCCCACCTAGCAACAACAAAAGTACGGCAACAAACATTTTCTCTATCTGTTCTATAAAGGAGTGCATAGAAGTGTGATACTCATGCTCCTTTTCATAATGTCTTAGGGTAATAGCACACACGAAAACTGCAATGAAACCATATCCGTGCAGTAATTCAGTAAGACCATATGCCAGTAAAGTCAAAGAAATAGCCAAAAAAGCATCTAGATTATCCAGCATTTTAAATTTCTTCGAGAAGTTGAATAAAAAGTAGCCTATTGCTTTGCCCAAGATGTATCCCAGCACAATTCCCCCAATGATCTGATAGAGAAAATGGTAGGTAAACCAGGATAAGATTGATTTCTCCCCACCTATGCCCATACTTGCAACAGTGATTGCAAGCCAGGTAAATGGAAATGCCATTCCATCGTTAATCCCTGCTTCTGAGGTTAGGATGAATTTAGAGAAGGGGTTGTCGTGGTCATTTGGCGGTCCCACCTGCACATCTGATGCTAACACAGGATCCGTCGGAGCCAAACATGCGCCTAGCAGAATCGCAGCAGCCAAATTTAAATCCAGCATATAATATCCGAGTGCCACAGCGGCAACCATGCATAATAGCATGGCAATGAAGACCAACCTCAAGGTGGATGTCCACTTCCGGATGGAGAAAGGGAGATCGATTTTAATTCCCGCTCCCATTAATGAAATAATCACAATCAGTTCAGTGAGATGGAGAATAGCTGTACTATTGTCTCTGGGAAGGGGGCTTGGCAAATTTTCCGAGAAAAAAGTATATAGTAGATATCCCCCGATCAAGTAAAAAATAGCATAGGATATCCCCACTCTTTTTGATAAAAGCGATATCCAGGGCATAGCAAAAGTAGCTACTCCTATTACCACTAGTGAAAACATAAATTTGTCCATTGCTCGTTTACAAGATTGACTGCTGTCAACTATTGGAAGGCTTTAAGGCCTATCCGAGCCATTGGCAGCGTAACTTTTTTGATACAGATAGTTTTAGGAAGTTTTTAGTCAGAGTGCAGCTATACAGTTTACCTAAGTGACAAAAAACTAAAGTCCCAAATTCGATTGGGTTTATGGTCCATACTTCTTTACCAATAAGAATTTAAGTCAGGATGATTTCTATTCATATCCTTCTTTTTCAAAAGTGGTTATTTTGATGGACTCCTAGCTAGGCCATTTTTAGGATTAAATCAAATTGGCTAAAATTACCATCAAAGAAAGTCAAGTGAACCAGAATAAGTTAATAATAAGTGAAACGGATACTCCAAAATCATACCTTTTTGATTTCAATGTCATTACTGAAGAACCGGAAATGCCAACAATGATTTCGGAGCTGTTTATTGAGGAGCAAGGTGAAGTTATTTTAAAGCATTTAATTCATTTTATTGTGTTGAGAGAATTCAACGGGTTGAGAAGATATGTCTCACTTAGCGTATTAAAGGCATCTATTGTGGAAACACTTTGAGGGATAATCTGAAGATTTAATTCAGAAAACTCTAGTACTTTTAATTTAGGAGTCCAATTGCAGAATAATAGCGGGAATCCATAGGGAGTACAACTTACAGGACTGCCAGATTAATAATTTTTAAGGGAAGTTTAGGCTAAAATTTTGTTAGGTGTCCGAAATAACATTTACCGAAAAAAATATTCAGTTTTAGGTTTAATCAGAATCCAGAATGGAAGTCAAATTGGAAGAAGTAAGTCGACAGCTCATAACGCTAGAATCAGAAATGGATCAGGTGCCCCAGAATTTTGCAGGGATTTTGGCGCAGATTCACCCGAGCCAGACTATTTCGGCTCACAACCTGTTGAAATATCTTATTTTGAGAAAGACAGATATCCAAGACCTTCAGCAAGACCTCCACTTGATGGGGCTATCTTCTTTGGCGAGCTGTGAGAGTCATACACATTTTCAGATTCAGTCGACCTTGGAGCGTTTAGGAAGAGAGTTTCAAGAAAAAGACTTAAGTACCGCAGAATACGGTGCAGAGCGTATTAGGATGAAGAGTGAATTGTTGTTTGGAAAAACACATAAGGACTGGCCATCATCTATAATGGTAACGATGGATTCATCTTTTCTGCAAAAGAAAAATACTATCCGGGATCTTCTTAGAAACGGTATGGGAGTGGCAAGGATCAATTGCGCCCATGATGATCAGAAAGTGTGGGGGAAGATGATCCGTAAGATTCGAGAGGAAAGTAAAAAGGAGGGAATTGAATGTAAGATTCATCTAGATCTGGCAGGTCCCAAACTACGGGTAGTGCTCTTGCAAAAAGGGAGAAAGTCGGGAAAAGTAAAAATAAAACAGGGCCTTACGATATGGTTGGCTGAATCACCGGAAATGTTTTCAGAAAGTGATGTGGTAATCAGTCCGGGAGAGCCTGGCGTAATTCAGACATTGAATCTTGGAGAAAGGGTTTACATAGATGACGGATTGATCCTGGCTAAAGTGGTGGAGATAGGAAAGCAGGGGGTGCGTCTAAAAATTGAGCGGGACTCATCTAAAAAATCCAAGATCAAAGGAGAAAAGGGAATCAACTTTCCCGATTCCAATCTATCCATTTCATCATTAACCGAATATGATATAGCATGCCTTCCATTTGTAATGAGTCATGCAGATACCATTGGATTTTCCTTTGTACGTAAAGCTTCAGACCTGGAGAAACTGAGGGAAGAGCTAGGCGGATTTTCCAGTGATATTCCTCCAATCATTCTTAAAATAGAAACTAAAGAAGCGGTAGATAATCTACCTCAATTGCTTCTGGAAGGGATGAATAGTCCATGTTTTGGTGTGATGATCGCAAGGGGAGATTTGGCAGTTGAGATTGGATTCGAACGACTGGTGGAAATTCAGGAGGAGATTTCCTGGCTATGTGAAGCAGCACATACACCGGTAATCTGGGCAACCCAGGTATTGGAAAACCTCCATAAATCCGGTATTGCTTCACGTGCAGAAATCACGGATGCCGGTCGTGCCGCTATGGCCGAATGCATCATGATCAATAAAGGCGAGCATACATTACAAGTACTTAAGACGCTTCGGGACATAGCAGAAAGAAGCCGTGGACTGAAGATGAAAAACCGGTTGGTCTTTAGGGTGCTGAGGATCGCAGAACAGTTTTTTCAAGACCAGAAAAACTAGGCAACAACTATCTCTTTGGAAAGATTTTTCTCTGGATTTCTAGTTATGGTTTTAAGATAACTTTAACACAGTCTTCTTCTTTGTGCCTAAAATTATGATAGGCATGTTCAACTTCAGAAAGTGGTAAACGATGTGTAATGATGTCATCTAATGTAACTTTTCCTTCAACAACATATTTCAATAACTGATCAATATGCTTATGCACCGGTGCCTGACCGCCTTTTAGAGTTATTCCTTTATCGAAAAATTGTCCAACTGGGAAATTTTCATAAGTACCAATATAAACGCCCAATACAGAGATAATACCATTTCTCCTAACAGCACTCAGACAAGCCTCCAACACTTTTGGAGATCCTTTTTCTAAATTAAACACTGCTTTAGCTCGATCTATCAAACCTCTTTCAGGTTCAAAACCAACAGCTTCAATACAAACATCTGCACCTGGGTTGTTTGTAATGGAGCGCACATATTCCACTACATTTTTACCATCAACATCATCTTCCCATAAAATACCTTCTGCATTGGCTGTCTTGATCGCTTTGTCCAAACGGTATTGGACCATGTCCACAATTATAACACGTGCCGCCCCTCGTAGCCATGCACTTTTGGCAGCCATGATACCTACCGGACCAGCCCCAAATATGAGCACGGTTTCGCCGCTTTTCACTTCGCCCGAATCAATACCTGTGTAGCCTGTTGGAAAAATATCAGTGCATGGTCTTCCCGATAAAAATCGGGACAGGCTATAACGAAACCTAATGTAAAATCCGGGTTTAATTGTTAAAATAGTAGCTCATGATTTATTATTTCAGTCCAAACAGAGGTCTGAGGAAAGGTGTTTTTCGTATCAATTCATATGTGCCAAAACTACCCGCAAACGTGAATAGCAAAACTAATATGAACTGCAACTGAACGGGGACCGCCATCGGAAAGACCAAAAGTGATCCTAAATACAAGAATATCATGTGAAGAATATACACAGGGTAGGCAGCCTGACTCAGATGGGAAAGAGTTTTGCTGGGTCCTTTGAGATAGAGACTGCCAAATGCAAAAACGGCTAAAATCCATGAAAAGGATTCTATGGCTAATAAATAGGCAGGAGGTGAGCTGGCAAACTGGCTCATTCTAACTACAAACAACAGCAATCCGGCTATCAGGAATATCCATCGATAAGTTTGGGTCATTTTCCAGAAAGGTTCTCCACTGAGGACAAAGCAAAAACCGAAAAAGAACGCCAACAGCCCCAACATAAATCCATGCCAGGTCATCGCATAGAGTTCGAAAGGTAAGGGGTTGATCAAAACTGCCTCTGCTACAAAAGCAGCCAACACCAGCAAAAGTCCCCAAGGCTTGCTGAGAGCCTTTTTGATTCCAGATACTAGCCTGCCAGATTCATTTTTTTTCATTAGGTAAAAAACCGGAGACAAAAGAACCACATAACAAAAGATGTTTCCCAAAAACCATAGGTGACCTGGAGTCCAGGAATACTTCAGATCCATGCCATAATACAAACGCCAAACCAGTAGGTGAAGAGGAACTATGGCGAACATTCCAAATACAAAAGGCAACAGAATTCTTCTCGTCCGCTCCTGAAGCAATTGGATCCAGTTGCGGGACTGCATAGCAAAATATAACCCCATCCCTGAGACAAAAAACAGGAGTGGAATTCTCCAGATATTGAGAAGAGTCATGGGCCGCCACAAGGCAGCCCAGGGTTCATCTGAGGTAATAAAACCAATCATCCTACCCCAAGACTGAAATCCAATGGCAACATGATAGATCAGGAGCAGTCCGATTGCAATCACCCTCAACCAATCAATATCGTATCGTCTGCCAGTAATGTGATTTAAGTTTTCCATGTGATCAGCTCAACATTTTTGCAATTTCCGGTCTGATTTTCTCCAGGTAGGTATAGTCCAGTTTGAGGCCCATTGGTTCCAGCATTCCGCTCATTATATCATAGACTTCTTTTACGTCGGCAAATGGCACCGCTACATTATCATAGGCAGTGGTACCATATTTATTTTTGATGGTTTTGTCCGCATTCCTTTCCAACAATAGCTGGACTATCTCTGGACGTCCAAAAAATGCTGCTGAAATGAGCGCCGTTGAGCCGTCATTATTTTGGAAATTGATGTCTGCTCCTGCATCCAAAAGCAATACTGCCATATCTTTTTTTCCGAAGATGGCCGCAGTGATCAAAGGGCTTGAGCCACCAAAGGGATCTCTTTCATTAAGATCACTTCCGGCAGCTATATGCTGTTTGACTGCTTCCGTGTTATCGGTAATTACTGCTGTTTGCAAGTCTATTTCGGGCGCCCCTTCTTTTTGGGCGGAAGATGAACTGCAGGAAGCTAATAAGAGCATTGCCATGATAAGTATGGCGAAAATCTGGGATTGAAATTCAAGTTTTTTCATGTGTTTATAATTTGATTTTTGTTGGCCACATGGAATCTCGCATATCTGATAATCATCCCTCTGTGTGACGCTTTCGTCATGCTCGATTTCATAATGGATTTTAGTTTGTTTGAATATCACAAAGTAAAATCCATAGCCATGGTCACACTAAACAGCCTTGCTTCCAAAAGCATAAGTATTTGTCAAATGCATATCAATTATGACGCAGCGATATAAAAAATGACGCAAATAGCCTAAATTCAAGGCCTAGATAGGGTTTTCTAGAATCCTAAACTGGCTTGGTAAGAAACTTTTAAAACATCTTTACTATAAGAATAACATGTCCGAATTATCTCCTCAGGAGAAAGAATTTTTAGATCAGTTGATAGCAAAGATCAATTTGCATATCGCAGAGGAAGAATTTGGTGTGGCCGAGTTGGCCGAGGAGATGCATATGAGCAGATCCAATCTGCTGAGAAAAGTCAAAAAAGTAAGCAATCTATCAGTCAGCCAATTTATTAATCAGATTCGTCTTGAGCGGGCGATGGAGCTCCTTCGCAGCAGTTCATGGAATGTTTCCGAAGTCTCCCATCAAGTAGGATTCAACAGCCCGTCTTATTTTATTAAATGCTTCCGGGAGTATTACGGTTATCCTCCAGGGGAAGTGGGCAAGCATCCCGAACCTGTTGTGGAGGAAAATCCCGACCAACCAACTTCTAAGCCAGGAAACCGAAAATGGATAGCGGCAGCACTGGGACTTGTCCTACTATTCGTAATGGGTGGTATTTGGATGAGCCAAGATTTCTTTGCCGAAAAACTCAGTCGGGAAAAATCCATCATTGTTTTACCATTCAAAAATGACAGTGCCGATTCGACCAATGTTTACCTCATCAACGGACTGATGGAGGCCACGTTGAATAATCTCCAGAAAATAAAAGACCTGAGAGTGCTCAGCCGGACTTCCGCCGAGAAATACAGAGAGAGCAACAAATCCATTCCGGAAATGGCCGATGAACTGAATGTCAATTATTTGGTGGAAGGCAGCGGACAGAAAGTGGGAGACAAAATAGTGTTGAATATCCAGCTTATTGATGGGGCGAAGGATCGCCATCTTTGGAGTAAACAATATCGGAGAGAGGTCAGTGATATTTTTGCCCTGCAGCAGGAAATATCCAAAGACATAGCTCAGGAAATCCAGGCTGTCATTACTCCTGAAGAAAAATCCAGAATTGAAAAGGAGCCCACGAAGAATCTGAAAGCCTACGACTCTTTTATGAAGGGGTTAGATCTATTGAATAAAGGAGGGGATGAAAACTTACTGGAATCCGTCCGTTTCTTTGAAGAAGCAATCCAGGAAGATGAGCGTTTTGCGTTGGCCTATGCCTGTGCTGGAATGGCTTTTTACTATTATGATATGTTCAGGGGCGAAAAGGTTCATCTGGATCAGTTGGGAGTTTATGCAGACAAAGCAATGCTTTACGATCCATCATTGGGTGAAAGCCTGATTGCCAAAGCCATGTATTACCTACTGAAAAAGGAATATAGCCAAGCCTTGCCTTTTCTGGAAAAAGGATTGGAATACAGGCCCAATTCCTCCTTGATCATCGGACTGCTTGCTGACTTTTATGCCAATCATCTTCCCAACACAGAAAAATACCTAGAATATGCGCTCAAAGGCGTGCAGCTGGATGCTGGGTCAAGTGATTCTGCTGTTACCAGCTATAATTATTTAAGGCTGGGGAATGCCCTGATTCAAACTGGTTTTGTGGATGAATCCAGCTATTACCTCGACAAATCCTTGACCTATTTTTCAGGCAACATGTATTCCCGCTATGTCAAGGCCTTTGTCAGCTTTGCACAAGATCAGGATCTGAGTCATACCCGGGATCTTTTAAAAATAGAATTTGACAAAGACACCTCCAGATTTGACATATTGCAGGATTTGGGGAAAGTCAGTTATTACCTGAGAGATTATGATTCGGCCTATTACTACTATAAGCGGTTTAACCGGATCAGGGAGGAGCAAAACCTGAATGTGTATGTTCATGAAAACATGCTTATCGGGGTGGTCTATGAAAAAATGGGGA
This sequence comes from Algoriphagus aurantiacus, assembly GCF_035156405.1. Taxonomy (NCBI): domain Bacteria; kingdom Pseudomonadati; phylum Bacteroidota; class Cytophagia; order Cytophagales; family Cyclobacteriaceae; genus Algoriphagus; species Algoriphagus aurantiacus. The sequence goes on from NZ_JAXRUT010000043.1 coordinate 20,922, forward strand.
AAATGGAGGAAGGCCGACGGTACATAGACAGCTATCGAGAATATCTGGAGACAGACCAAACAGCCTACAAAAACCTAGGTTTGACCATGTACTATGTCCATGAAGGAGAGTTTGAAAAAGCGCTAACCCATTTTCGACTCTTTGCCAAGGAGGATAATATTCAGTACTGGGTCATTTTATTTTTAAACAAGGATCCCATCGCAGATGAAATCAAAAACAACCCTGATTACAAAAAAATCTGGGCCGGAGTAGAGGAGAAATTCTGGGACAATAATGCCGAAACCCGAACACGTTTGGAAGAACAAGGACTATTGTAAAGGTGATCGGATGTCAAGAAGGTTGTTATTTCGGGTAAATGTTACATTGACTTCTGATAAGCAAATGCCCTTTCTTTTTCATGTGTTTATAATTTGATTTTCAAAGGTCAGATGGAATCTAAGACTAAGAAGTTTTAGTCATGCTTGATCCTAATTAAAAGACTTTAAACCTTTTCATCATAATCTATACATTTAATTTATTGATGAATGTTCTCTACGTGTTGGGAAAAAACATCTCCATTATAGGTTGATGAAAAGGGAATAGAAGTAAATCAGTCATTTTCTTACTAATGCCAAATTTCATTGTATAGATCCAAAGAGGCATTTTATCTTGGTGATAGAATGGTTTATCTGTCTTTACAGAGTTTTGAGGATCATTTAGATCATAGAACTTCATAGGTTTCTTCAAGGTGGCTAATTTTTTGGTTTACACTCCAGAGAAAAACCTTCATTAAAATGACCGGCTTGACCCCACTTAAAAGCGATTGTTCTATGGCACTTGAGCAGTGCATCAAAGATTGTAATCTTCTGAAAACATCCATTAAAGATATTTCTGGATTGGAGAAATGTGGGGAGATTGCTCAAAGCTGTATTGTAGCCTGTGCAGAATGCCTTGATGCGTGCGAATCGGCCAGATTGGATCGTGGAAAGATGATGGTGGTATGTGCAGAAGCATGTAAACGTTGTGCATCAGAATGCGAAAAACATAATTCAGCCGAGTGTAAGAGATGTGTCATGTCTTGTAAAAATTGCTTGGAAGAATTGGAACATGTCCTAGCTTAATCACTCCTTTGAATAACATAGTAAAAAGATCTACACGCTATGTATGTTGGAATAGTTTAAGACCTCAAAACAACTAGTATAATATTATTCAAGAATCATGATTGTCAGGCCATTTGAGACAGGTTGGGAAATTTATTTTCATAAGGCGCATGCCTTGTTGGCTATGGATATAGGATTAGCCATTGACCATTATTTTTGGCCGGTGCGAAAGTATTTGGCTGCGGGGCTCGAAAGTATTGGTGAGCATGATAATGATCAGCCGATATGGAATAAGCGAGACAATCTGACAGAAGAGGGAACTCCACTGGATTATCGGTCGCGAAAAAAAGTTGATTTAGACCAAGCTAAATCCGTAGTGAAAAGTGCCCGGTATAAATCCTCTTTTATTGCGGTAATGGTTTCACTTCATTGCCAGAATCTTTACAGGGATTCAGCTGAATCCGAAGTACAGGCTTTTTTAGCTGAGCAACAGAATATGAGAACTAAGTACATGGATCATCTCTCCATTACTTCTGAAGCAATTCAACAGAGCTATAAATTCCTACGCTTCTGTGATGATTTTTCACTGGCCTTATGTCAAAATGAATTGATTGAAAAGAAAGAAATAGTAATTAATCCCATAAAAGGAAGTCAAAAAATACAGGTGAGGGCCACAGATAAGGGTTTATTTACGATGGACCCCTGGATTTTCTACGAAGAAAAACTCGTTTTTCCGATTGAGTATTATAGAACCTCCCAAAAGTATTTTAAAAATGACAAAGAATTAAAGATGCATTTAGATCTTGAAAGACCATGTAGGAGAGAATTTATTTTTACTAAAGAGTAGATCTGTTTGGCCAACACCAACCTTCTGTGATGAGAAAGTTCAGGATGGAAGTGAGGAAGGAATTATGCATTGTGCCAACAGAATTCTATCTACTCGGGTCGGTTTTTCTTTCGATAGCTTTTTTTTCCAAATAAGTAATTAGCTGTGCTATTTTTCCGGAGAGGGATCTGGAATATACTTTTTTCCATTTACCGGATTGCAATTCCAGGTTTACGGAATTAATTCTACCCCACCAAAGCATATTAACCTGTTGCACATTCCAGCTCTTAAGGTCATATTCTAGATCTATCACTTCCTTTTTTAAAGGATGCCATATTGTTAGCTTATTTCCACTTCTTTGGATATTATTGCTGTTTTTGGAATTCACCAACAGCACTGCTATTAGGATAAAAATGATAAAAACTGAAATCAAAAATATGAAAAGGAAATTCATAGGGAGGTAACTTTGATGTTTGGAACTACATAGAAATCCAAAAACAATGCCACGGGTCAACTGAATTCCTGATTCCCTAAAAGACTTTTATTGGATTGAATATTAGGTTTTATGTATATCCGCTTTTCTACCAGTAAAGCGACAAAAGTATTATAGGATTCGGAAAACACCAGCGTCAAAATTGCACATGCTTTTGAAACAAAAAAAAGACAAATTAAGTGGTAGTCTAAAATGCTGTCTTGCTACTTTAAAAATTTATTCAGGGAATTTAGAATGATAATTCCTTCTTCCAATTGAAAACGAATTTTTAATGGATTAAACAAAGAATCCATCACTCTCTATATGTCTATGCTTAATAGTGTATACCTCGTAACCACAACCACACATAGGGCAGACGTTTATATTTCCGTTTGATGGTGAAATAGATCTTCTGGCTTCTGATGCTGAATTAAAAGGACCTAAATATTTCCGATCATCTATTGGGGATAGATCAGGACAATCTCTGTCGTGAACTATGAATTGCTTATCTAAACTGGGGGACGAACACAAATAAAAGAATTTCATAACCGTAAAACTGTTTTCTAAATTATATTTTCATTTACAAAACAATTTATACTCCAAAAAAAATGAAGGCTTTAAACCTGAATCAAGGCCTTGCTGAACTTACGGGTTAATTTTTATGGTATTTTGTTATTCAATTCGAGGAAAGAAAGTCCCATTTAGATTTTCTTTAAAGTAGTATAATGCTGAGATCATGGCTAAAATTAGGTATGCGGGATAGTACGGTTATCTTATGTACTCGTGGTGTTCTTGTCAATGATAGCAAGCGATTATAAATCCATAGATTCTATCTCAGATAGGAGCGGAATAGGATCATTTTGAATCCCTTTTTATCTTTTCAGACTTTTGGTTGGGTTTAGGCTCAATAAACTCCTCTTTAGGTTCCTGGTCAGGGACATCTCTTTTTTCTTTCTTGGTTCCGAATGGAGTCACTTTGATATTGTCCTTATCCTTTGGGATTCTTTTGTCCGTATTTTCTGGTTTATCATTCATGGAAGTAGTGGTTAAAGTGAGTATTAATAGTGATTTTAAAGCTGCACGAATTAGGTATTTATTATTTCACCTCCATTTGGATGGAGTATCTGTCCTGTCATGTAACTGGACTGGTCAGAAGCCAGAAAGAGATAACAACCTGAGTTCGATTAATAAAGTGTAGAATTATTGGGATGTGAATATAGATAGAACCAGTACACTTGAGTATATTTAAGTATCTGAAATTCAAACATATACAAGCGGATCAC
>NZ_JAXRUT010000044.1:0-24118 GCF_035156405.1 Algoriphagus aurantiacus
GACGCCCTGCCCGTTCTTCTGTGGATTCACCGGCAAACGATTTCAAATAGCCTTTATTCTCCATCCGATTCAATGCAGTGTGAAGTGCCCCCATGCTGACTGAGCGTTTCAACCTTGATTCAATTTCATCTTTGATCGCCACACTATAGGCGGCATTGTTCAGGATTCCTATCGTGAGGATTACAATCTCCTCAAACTCTCCTAATTGATAGTCTTTCATCTGTTATAATTTGATTTTTATTGGTCATTACCTGTCCCGAAAATCGGGGTGGAATCTCGCACCGTGGATAATCATCTCTCTGTGTGACTTCAGAGTCATGCTCGACTTCATAACAAACAGAATAATATCTAAATGTAGGAATAATAATTATGCCAGACTTTTATAGACTATTTTGAGCTATTGAGAGGGATTTGTAAGCTGGTCTTGTCCGTAAAAGGACAGAAATGATCGGATTTGGGATTTTCAAAAAATAGCTCATTCCTGTATTTTAGGCCGAGATCTTCTTCCGATAGACTGATATATATCAGCTTATTTTAAACATGGNTAGCTCATTCCTGTATTTTAGGCCGAGATCTTCTTCCGATAGACTGATATATATCAGCTTATTTTAAACATGGATCAGCAACGTGTTCAAAAAAATAGTCTCCCCTCCTTACACTATCTTCCCAAACCCTTTAAAGTCTTATCCATCCAACACAGCACCCAACTTCTTCTTTCTGCTCTTATTGGCCTCTGCTTAGTTCAAGGATCATAATCAGATTCAGCAGCTTTACCTTCACACTCGGATTTTGAATTAGGCTTCGTTATGAGAGCTAAAATTTCAAGAAAAGCAGGCCGTCATGAGACTAAGGCCAAGCACCAATATGTTGGATAAGGATAAGCAGGTAAACAAACAGTAAATAACCTCCCCTTCCTGTGAATTCTAATAAATACAATCAAGCTTAGAATTGTAAAAATTCTGCTGAACTTTATATAGCTGATTTTCAATTACTTAATTTACTTATTTTTTTAACAAGGATTGAATTTCAGATAAAAGCAGAAAAATTTTAAAGCTTATAAATTTTCCTGCTCCCAAACTAATTCATAGTAAAAAGTATGATGAAGCTTTCCCGACAACTTGGCATATCCTTGGTTCATTTCTATTGATTCCCCTGTCCTTATTCCTTCGTGGTTTAAGATATAAATTTTTGCATTACGCCTTGCTTTAAAGTTCAAGGTTAACTCAACGGGCTCTAAAAGTATGGGAGCTCTTCCTAAAGATACCAGTTCCTTATTCCCATCATCGTATATCATACCCGTATTTCGGCTCCGTGCTAGGGTAGTAATCAAGACAGATTTCGATTCTTTTATACCTAGCCGTCTATCCAGACTTGTTATAAAAATTACAGCAAAAGAGTTTTCTGTTTCTATATCGAGCAAATCATAATTATAAGTGGAATCTTGCTCCAGAAACCCTACTAACCCAACAGTCGCAGCAGTATTAACTTTAAAAAACCCCTTTCCAGAAGTATTCCAGTTCAACTCTCCTGTCTCTGATACAATTTCATTTCCTTCTATTTTCCCAGTATCAAAGGGAATGGTCTCCATGGCATTTTCTGTAAAATCCACCACCACTCTTCCATAGGCCAGAGCTTCAAGCGGCAAATCGCTCTTGAAAGACTTCACATCATGATCCTGAATAATTTGCTCAGAAAAATCAAGATTGCCAGATCTCAGTTGCTCTAAACTGACATTTCTAGTGTGAACAACCGGACTTTCTGTGATATCACCCCTATAGATCATCCTTGCCAACGCTGGATAAAGGCCAATCTGTGAAGGCACATCAGGATTGTAAACTCCCCCTCCGGGAGATTGTATTGTTTCGGTAAAATAAGGATGGTCAGAGCCAAAAGCATAAGATGCATCCCAACCCTGTAAACCCATTCCGTAAACAGCTATCAAAGGAGATGCCTCCACTGTATATTCGTTTGGAATCAGACTCATCCATTCTGAAAAGGCAAAAGGCCTATCTAACACTTGCTGAAACCCTGTTCCTAATAGTCCAGAGCCAGGTTTAGTCAACATAGATTCAGATTTATATTCTCCTGTCTGCATTCTATGTCCTCCTACACCACCTCCGAAATAATTATGTCGATCAATAAATCCAGTTTTATAATCAGCATATAAGTTGTAAAAATGAGTCAACCCGCTTCCTGCCTGCCAGCAAGATCCCACGATAGTTCCTTTATATCCCGTATTTCTGATTGCTTCTACAAATCTATTATAAAACTCCATCTGCTTAGTAAACAAAAATTCCGCTTTGTCCAGGTAATGTTGAGGCAATTCTTTGCCGTTATTTTCAGCATTAAAATAAATTGCATCAAATTGGGAATGATTTGGAACAGGGTAAACAGTCCCTTCTTCTAAGGACTCATTTGCGGGTAGGTTATCATTCCCCCATTCCAGTCTCAGGGTCTCTGTTGATCCGTATTTATCCGACAACCATTCCGAAAACTGCTGACAAAGTAACCTATGATAACTAGGAGTCTGTTTTAAGGTTTCCTCCATTGCTCCCCAATAGATGTTATCCTCATTTTGCAGTTCTATAAAAGTCAAAGCAGGATCTTCAGCATATTTCAGCCCCGTTTTAGGATTGACATGATTCAACATATTCACGGTCAATTCAATATTCAGCGCCTGCAAATCAGGGGCAAAATTGACAATACTTGCCGTGGTACCGTTAAGATGAGACCATGGGAATTTTGTGTTTACTATTTCCTCATATGCCAATACACGACTCTTGTCTGCCGGGCCTAGCTTATGCCCATAGATATGTGACCAGCCATAATAAATTCCATTTTCTTTGAGGGCAGCTAAAAAATAGTCCATTTTATCATACAGATCTCCTCGAATCACAGTAGAAGAATCACCCTTTGCAGCATGCCAGGTAAACTTATGAAATCTAACTGAGTTGATTCCGTATTTTGAAAGGTAAGAAACGTACTGATCCGAGGTTTCCGAATCGGAAAATATTCTTTCCGACGAAATATTCACGCCCCAAAACTTTACAGGTGTACCATCTTCAAATTCAAATCCTGAATCTTTCATCCGGACAAAACCGTGTTTTCCTGCAGGCTTGTCTAACCAATCCCTCATCCCGATCACGGAAGGACCAGTAGGATCATTTGTTGAATTGACGAGTGGAAACCATTCGGTTGTGTTTTCCTGTGCATATAAGGAAAATGATTGATGCAAATAAATTGACAAGATTAAGACGAACAACTTTTTGAAATTATTACCAGTCATGTTTCTTGGTTAAATAGTTAAAGTTTGGAAAAAATGCTATCCCAAAATTTGGGACAGCTTTTCATTAATTATAAACCTCTGTGCTTTAATAACCAGGATTGTTGACTGTAAAGGCAGCGTTTCTATCCATTTCAGACTGAGGAATAGGCAGCAACAAGTGTTTTGGATAATCAAATTGCATGGTTGCAGATAAATCTGTACTGAAGTGTTCTATGCCTCCCCCCCAGTTTTGAAGACTGATATCACCTTTGGAGTCCCATCGCTTCAGGTCATTGAACCGCATATTTTCTTCACCGCAAAGCTCCACGAATCGCTCGTCCATAATCCATTTTAGGACTTGCTGAGAATCAGTTTCAGAGCTGGGATAATCCGCAGGAATACCGCTGGAATATTCTATGGATTCAGCCCATTCCCTGGCACGGGTTCTTACACGATTAACCAATTCGATTGCCTCAGCATTTGAACCTCCCGACTTAACAATGGCTTCAGCGGTGAGTAAAATCAAATCTGCATATCTCAAAATCCTGGGATTATTTAGGGAAGTGGGCATAAAATCAGTTGCTGGCTTATCAAATGGAGCTTTTCCATATTTGGTAAAATACCGGTCTCCATCCACGAAAAATGCAATCCTTGGGTCGTCCCCGTACCTATTAAATAACTTCTCCGTCACCTTCCAAGTTTGGCCGCCTATATTATTATTACTGACGTTATTTCCTGTATCAAAGAATCCCCAGAAAGCAGCCATGGATTCTACTCCTCTCCAAGCTCCGTCGTTTTGCAAATAAGCATTGCTCAGCCCTCCGGGAGGCCGCCCAGACTGAAACTCGAATAATGACTCCTCGTTGTTTATCTCGAAGGCAGAGAAATTATCTGTGTAGGCATCCGTAAGCTGTCGCGAAATTGATCCGAAAAGTTGAACTGCTTTGGAGTAATCAGCAGAATTTCCGGAATAATCACCTCTGAAGACAAGACTTTTCAAAAGGAAACCATTCGCAGCATCTCTTGTAGCTCTGCCATTATCTTCAGAAGGCCAAGTTTGAGGAAGCAAAGTAGCAGCTTCTTCAAAATCAAGAATTGCCCGATCTAATAATTGAGTTCCTTCGGAAGGGGGAGTATTCACTTTATCCCGATCAGATATACGCTCAGTGACTAATGGGGCTTTTCCATACATGTTAAACAGATTGAAATATGCCAAGCCACGAAGAAAAAGTGCTTCACCTCTATTTACCTGAACCATTGCCGGGTCCTCAAATCCACCAGTATCAATGGTCTCCGACTTTTCAATGATCACATTGCATCGTTGAATCATTCGATACGTCCGTTCATAGTAATAGGTGACCTTATCATTAGAAGCGGTAAGTCCCGCAAAGAGCTCAAAGGCAGCTCTGTTTCCTCTATCCTCGGTGATATCGTCTCCTCTCATGTGATAAATCTCATGAAGAAAATTGTTCCCACGAAAAAAGTAATAGTCAGTCAGTGTGGCGTATGCACTGATGACAGCTAGTTCAAACTCTACATTGTTTGTAAAGAAATCATTTTCTGTCACACCGATAGGCTGCGCATCGATACGATCAATATCACAGGAAGAAACTGAAAGTCCCAATACAGCACTTAGTATATAATATTTTATTGATTGTTTCATTTTCGTAGAATTAAAAGCGAGCATTTAGACCAAAACTGTAACCTCTCGGTAGTGGATAGGTGTCATTCAGCGGGTCTATTCCCTGCCAGTTTGTAATCAGAATGTTGTTTTGTCCGCCGATGTATATCCTACACCTTTGAATTACATTTGATTTTTCTAGAAACTTAGCTGGCAGGGAATAGCCTATTTGCCAGGTATTCAACCTGAGAAAACCGGCCTGGTCCACAAATCGATCTGAATACCGGTTATTTCTGGCAGGGTCGCCAGCTACACCTCTGGGGATATTTGAATTGGGGTTCTCAGGAGACCAGGCATCCAATACAGTCGGCCAATAATTTGACCCTGCACCACTCGCACCCTCAAAACTTGCCCTCACACTATTGTATTTGTCCACATCACCTTCACCGTAGAAGTTAGCTGACAAATCAAAATCCCAGAAGGTGGCTGATAGGTTAATGCCATATACATGGCCTGGTATGGTATTACCAATCTCAGTTCTGTCATACTCATCGATATATCCATCAGGAGTAGTGCTGTAATACGGTTCCTCTTCGGTTCCTTGCCCACCAATATCATTGAAAAAAAGGTCTCCGGGATCCACGTATTCAACATCAGGGATATTTCTATCTTCTAGATTAGCATAGTATTCTTGAATTTGTCCTTCATTCTGAAACAGCCCTCCCACCTGGTATCCCCAAATATGGCCTACAGACCGGCCTTCCTCCACCCTTCCAAATCGGGTATTTAAAGGCTGACCTTCATAGAGGCTGAGCACTTCATTATGTAGGAAGGTGATATTACCTGTCAGGTTTACTGAAATATGCTGGTTGAACTGATGCGTATAACCCAGATCCAATTCAAGCCCTCGGTTTCGCAGCGATCCCACGTTAAATGCCGGAGAGTTTGTACCTACCGAAGGAGGAAGATTTACAAACTGGAGAATACCATCAGTCTCTCTGTTGAAATATTCGACTGTAGCGTTTATTTTGTTATTGATGAACAAGCCTTCAAATCCAATATTGGTTGTAGTGACAACTTCCCAGGTAAAGTTCCGGTTAGGAAAACCCGGTACAGTTCTTCCCGTATTATAATTTCCATAAATATTAGACGGATCTTTACCGAAGGTATAGGAACCCTGGTTTGCGACTGTGGATAGATAGGCAAATTGCCCTACTACGGCTTCATCATTGCCTGCCTCACCCCACCCTGCTTTGATTTTCAGGTCATTTATCCAGGCAACATTATCCATGAATGCTTCTGAACTGATTCTCCATGCCCCAGATACTGCATAGAAATTACCCCATCTCAAATCTTTATTATCAGGAAATCCTGAACTTCCGTCTCTTCTAAATGATAAATCCAGGTAATATTTACTGTCATAATTGTATCCAGCTCTACCTACATAGCCGTACCAAAACCTTTCATTATTTCTTCCTGCAAAACCAGTAACATATTGTTGTTCATTGGCAATACCTGCTCGATAGAAATCGTCTGTTCCAACATTAGTAGTACTAAGATCTTTATTAAACTGCTTGATAAATTGCTCCTGAATCCCTACTAGCATATCCACGCTATGCTTTCCGAAAGCCTTCTGGTAAGAAACTGTAAAATCACCCTGAAAATTAAAAAACCGGTTATTTCTATATCCTAAAGTGGCATATGAGGCCCCATTTCCAATTGAACTAGGGTCTTTACCACTGATTTGGTAATATTCTCCACTTACAGGGTCAAAATGTGTCCTTTCCTGTGTTGTCAAATCCAAGCTTAGCCCTCCTCTTATCACCATCCCCTCAAAAGGTAAAACCTCTACATAACCTTGGGCTAGATTTCTAAGCAATTCAAATTCTTTCTCATCTATTTCCAAGAGTGCTGGAAAGTTATTTCTAGTCCCGGCCCCATAAAATCTAACAGGGCTCCAAGTGTCAGATCCGTCTGGATATGTATCTACAGGTCTTGCATAACCATACTCATCATTTGGATCATATATAGGCTGCCATGGCAAAAATGCAGCTGCTCCGGTCAAATCCTGAACATCATTGTCCTGAGCAGTTTGGTAAGACCCACGATAGGTAAGCCCAACATTGATGTAATTACCTATCTTGGAATTGATATTAAAGGTCAGGTTAAATCTTTTGAAATCACTTCCCTTCAACACACTCTCCTGATTGTTATAGCCAACTCCTACCATATAATCTGTATCCTCATTGGCACCAGAGATTCTCATATTGTAAAGCTGGTTTAAGGCATTTTTCTGACGAACCCGTTGCTGCCAATTATAATTTCCAGGAGACTCTCCGATATAAAATTGATTCATTGGATCTAACTGAGGATGAAAACCATTTCGCTGATTGTTAATATTGGTTTCATTTCGGCCATAAAGATTGTTTTCCAGGGTCAGGTCAGGATTTGAGTTAGCATTAAAAATATTCCTATAAAATGGAATCAATTGCTCTGAAGTCAATAGATCAAACTCTGGGATGTTTTGCACAGTGGTAACCGCATCAAATTCTACCACACTTCTTCCTTTTCTACCTTTTTTGGTTGTGATAAGCACCACACCATTTGCTGCCCTGCTGCCATATATAGCTGCTGCTGAAGCATCTTTCAATACAGATATACTCTCAATATCCTGTGGATTGATCATGGAAAAGGGATTTATGTTGCCTATTAAATCCATGTTGCCAGCAGTCGGGGTGGATAAAATCTGTCCATCGACCACATACAATGGCTGAGAGGCACCGTTCCAAGTACCGATACCCCGGATAAAAACCTGAGGGGCATCAGACGGATTACCGCTGGTGTTCACAACTCTCACCCCTGGAGTATTGCCCTGCAATGCAAATTGAGGGGAGGTAAAAGGAACCCGTTCTATTGCTTTTGAATCCACAATGCCGATAGAGCCGGTGATATCTTTTTTCTTCCGCTCTCCAAAACCTACCACTACCACTTCGTCAAGTGCCTGAGCATCTTCCTCCATCGTGACATCTATAACTGATTGATTACTAACATCAATCCTTACAGATTCATATCCTATAAAGGAAAACACTAAAACCGACCCTTCATCGGCATTGATTTCATACTTACCATCACTATCTGTGACTGTGCCAGTGGTGGTTCCCTCGACTAGTATAGTCACACCCGGTAGAGGAATACCAGTGGCATCCCGCACAATACCGGTGACAGTAATTCTTTGAGCATCCTGTATGGATACATTTTGATTTTGCCCAGTGGGATTTTTCCTTACATGTATATTATCATTGACCTGGACAAAACTAAGATTAGTCTCCCTAGCCAAATCTTCCAGCACCTTATATACACTGCGGCGAGAATTGGGAACGGATACTTTCTGAGATATATCAATCATGGAAGAATTGTAAGTGAATACAAATCCTGACTGTTTTTCAATTTTTTTGAAGAGAATTTCCAAGGAAGTATTTTCCACACCTACTTCTACCAGTACTTTCTCAATATTCTTGCGCTGGGCGCTTCCGGAATTGGCGAGAAGTACCGTGCAGAAAATCAATTGAAAAATGAATCCGTAAAGTATCCTTTTAGAAATCATAATGAGTTGTCCCCGTATATTATTTTCCATATTTTTGTTATTGGTTTAAGTTATTAATCTCTTGAACTTTTGCCTGAAATGGTTAGCGCTACTACAGGCAAACTGAATGAAGGCAGTCAGAAATTCTCCCCAGAATTTCTGCTGCTTTTTTTTACGGGCTATGTGATTTTGACATGGTTTTATTTGATTTGTGATTATTGTATATATCAACTTTATTGTCTTTTATCTTAAAATTGATATTAGAGGTCAACTGTATACCTTTCAGAACATTTTGCAGACTTTCATCATGGTATTCTCCGGTGTATGACCATCCTTTTTTGAACTCTCCATGTACAGTGATTTCGATTCCATACCAGGTTTCTAGCTTTCGTTTCACACTAGGAAAATCATTATTCCTAAAAATTAAGTTGTTATCCTTCCAACCAGTAATTTCCAACGAGTCAAATGGGGATTTAAAAAATTTACCTGTCTCATCCATCACCAGCATTTCAGATGGGGCAAGCATCACCTGATTCCCGGCGTAATCATTGACTTTCACCTTTCCACTTACCAAGGCTACGGTGAGTCTATTCTCTAAAGAATGGTTGACATTAAAGCTTGTCCCCAGTACTTCTACCTTTGCTTCCCCTAGCTCTACAACGAAGGGCCTCATTTCTTTTTCTACCTCAAAATAGGCTTCGCCTTTTAGGTAAACAGCCCGCAAAGTATCAGAAAATGAGCTTGGGTATTTGATTTCAGAGTTTGAATTCAAATAGACTTTTGTTCCATCAGAAAGACCAACCAATATTTTTTTTCCGCTATCTGCCCTCTTTGAAATCCATTCTATTTCCCCATCACTCTGCTCTGAAAAATTCTTGTTTTCGTAAATAGCCCATGAAAAAAAACAGACTAAGAGAATAGCCGCCACCCGGCGTACTGAAAAAAAAGAGTACCATTTCCCCGGTTGTTGAACTGACAATTCAGCATCATTGACTTCCTTTTCAGCTTTTATAATATTCTCAAAAATTTCTATGTAGTCGTCATTGGTAAGAGAAACCGTTCGCTTGTAATGTAGAGATCTCACAAAATCTGCTGCTTCTAATACTGTCTGACGCTTATGAGGATTTATCTCAAGCCACTTCTCCCAAAAATGGTTGGTGTTTTCTCCAGGGGATTTTACCCATTCTACAAAATACTCGTCTGCTACAAAATCCTGAAACCCGTAGTCAACAAACTTCTTATTTATGATGATATTAGACATTCGATTAAATACCAGTTGGTTTGATTAATTCCTTTAATGAGGAAAGCGCTCGATAGATAAGTTTTCTGGCTGATTTCACTTCAGCGAAATTCATAAGTGCAGCAATCTCCTTGTAGCTAAGTTCGTCCACGTAGAAGAGCAACAGCGCTTTCCTTTGCTTGCATGTTAATTGCTCAAGCCCCTTCTGGAGATTCTCCTTTCTCTCTAGGGCTGATTCATTTCTAATCATATTAGTTTCTACAGAAACCTCGATGAAAAAATTATTTATAAGGAACTCTCCATCAAGTCCTTCCGATCTTACCTCTTTTTTTAAACTTTTAAGGACTTCCCGCTGAATTGAGCGGAATAGGTAACCTTTAATGTTGGTGACTTCACTGAGCTCGCCCCGCTTCATTCTGAGATAAATAAAAAGATTCTGGATACAGTCTTTAACTAAATCACTGTCACAGGTAAATTGGCATCCATACTGATACAGATCCTGTATGTGAGTCCTATAAATAAAATTAAAAGCCATTTCATCGCCCCTATCAAATGCATGCCAGATTTCTCCATCTGTTTTTCTCTCAAAGATCCGAATGGTTTCAAGGTGCTTTATTTGAATAAAACTGGAATCAGGCTTAATCTTTGGGTTATTGCTCATCTAAAATTGGTGTTCCTTCCCTTTCCTAAAATTAAGAGGAAGTAATTCAACAATATGACCCCATAATATTCTAAAAATTTTACATTCACTTAAATATTATTACCAAGAGCAATCTAAAGCCTATAGATAAACTTCTAAACTAGCGATGGAGTCATAACCTGAAAGCGTAAGAAAACATTGATTTCAGTTGAATATCCAGGTATTGTATGCAGTAAAAAATAAAAATAAATTCATTTACTTAACAAACATGAATTAAATACATTAGTTTTACTTTTGTTAAGTAAATAAATCCAACATGGCACAACATTCACTGGGCGAATTTGAAGAGCTTGTATTGCTGATGGTAGCATCCTTGCACGATGAAGCATATGGAGTATCAATCCTATCGGGGTTGGAAAAAGAACTGAAAAAATCCATGAACATCAGTTCGGTACATGTCGCATTGAAACGGATGGAAGACAAGGATTTCGTCAGATCAAGATATGGCGGAATTACAGAGGAACGGGGCGGCAGGCGAAAGAAATATTATGTAATCACTGCCTTGGGCAAGCGGGTTCTGGATGAACAGTACATCTTGAGAAGCACTATCTATAATCGGATTCCCAAAATCTCCTTTGGCTGATGTATCCTCCCAAAAAAGCACTTGCATTCCTCCGCTGGTTTTGTCGCGAGGATTATTTGGAAGAGATCGAAGGTGATCTGATTGAGGTGTTTGGCAAAGAGGTGGAAATCTCTCCGAGAAAGGCGAAGTGGAAATTTTCCTGGAGTGTGCTCAAATACTTTAGACCGGGATTTATCAGGTCGTTTAACAATTCATATCAACCCACTCCATTTGCTATGTATAAAAGTTATTTCAAGATCGGTTGGAGGAATCTATTGTACAATAAAGGCTACTCGTTGCTCAATATCGCAGGTCTTGCCATTGGAATGATGGTGGCAATAGTGAACGGACTTTGGATCTGGCACGAATTCTCCTACAATAAATATTTTGACAACTACGGGAGAATTGCCCAGGTTGTGGAAGTTGGGTTGGATCACGATAAGGGAGGGACTTATATGTATAATTCTATGACTTACCCTCTCGGTGAAGATCTAGTCGAAAAATATAACCATCAGTTCAAACGGATTGCCAGAGCTAGCCAAAGACAGGGAAAAATCCTGACTGCCGGAGAAATTAAAGTCAACTCCACCGGACTCTATATTGATGAGGATGGACCTGAGCTTTTTTCACTACAGATGCTTGATGGTACACGAAATGGACTTACCGAGATGCATTCGGTTATGCTGGCAAAGTCAACGGCAGATGCGCTATTTGGTTCGAAAGAACCTATCTACCAAACCATCCGGATCAACAATGAAACAGATGTTATCGTATCCGGCGTATTTGAAGATTTTCCCCAAAACTCCGAGTTCAGTGATGTGAAGTATTTTGCTCCCTGGAGCTTATATGTATCGGAAAATAAATGGATTCAAGAGCATGCAATGACCGATTTGCGAAATCACTTTCTTGAGATCTATGTGGAGATTGAAAGCGATGACACATTTGAAACAGTCAGCTCACAAATTAAAGGTGCTTTGCTATTCGTTCCCGAAGATTTTGATGATGCCAAAAGAAGAAATGCCGAACTTGATCTTTACCCCATGAGCGACTGGCACCTCTATCCACCCGGACTTCGCAGCGGTCAAATGGAGCCCGTGCTAATGCTGAAGTTGGTGGGTGCAGTTGGTGCTTTCGTGCTGGCGCTCGCCTGCATCAACTTCGTCAACTTAAGTAAAGCCCGGGCAGAAAAGCGGGCGAAGGAAATAGGAATCCGTAAGGCCATTGGCTCCATTCGCAGTCAGCTGATCAATCAATTTTTCACCGAGTCTTTTCTGGTTGTAATTTTCTCCTTCTTTCTCGCCATGATTTTGACTGTACTGGTCTTGCCGGGATTTAACCATATCGCTTCCAAAAACATGGAGATCCCTTTGGACAACGGCTGGTTTTGGGCAGCAGCTTTTGGTTTCGTACTATTCACAAGTGTGCTAGCCGGATCTTATCCAGCGTTTTATTTATCCTCTTTCAATCCTATCCGGGCACTGAAAGGAAGCTTCCGCATCGGGCGATTAGCTTCCTTGCCCAGAAAGGTTTTGGTGGTATTTCAATTCTCTATCTCCGTAATCCTGATAATCGGAACCATCGTGGTGTATGGCCAGATCCAATATGCCAAAGACAGACCGGTAGGTTACGACCGTGAAGGGCTGATTATGATGCGCAAACAGTCAACTGACTTTAACGGAAAGTATGAAGTGTTACGTCAGGAATTGAAGAATACCGGTATGGTATCAGAAGTCTCCGAATCCATGGGTTCTGTTACCCAAATTTACTCAGGCAACAAGGGGTGGGATTGGAAAGACCGAAAACCTGAAGATGTGGGGGATTTTGCAACGCTTTCAGTTTCGCACCTGCATGGCAAAACAGTGGGCTGGCAATTTGTTGAAGGCCGGGATTTTGATCCGGGCATATCAAGTGATTCGCTGGGCATTGTTATCAATGAATCTGCCCTCCATCGCATGAATCTCCAATATCCTATAGGCGAACCTGTGAGCTGGACATGGAGGGGAGACAAGGACAATGTCCTAAACTATAAAATCCTGGGAGTGATCAAAGACATGGTAATGGCTTCTCCCTATGAACCAGCCCGGCCAACCATCTTTTATGTGAAAGGGCACAATGGGAACCCGAACTGGATCAACATAAAAATCAATCCACAGGTAAGCGCCAGTGAGGCCTTACCCAAGATTGAATCGGTATTTAAAAAAGTCATCCCCTCAGTTCCATTCGAATACAAGTTTGCCGATGAGGAGTATGCAGCCAAGTTTGGCAAGGAGGAGAGGGTCGCCAACATGGCTTTCATCTTTGCCGGTTTAGCCATAATTATCAGCTGTTTGGGATTGCTGGGATTGTCTTCTTTCATGGCCGAAACCCGGACAAAGGAAATTGGCATCCGTAAAGTGCTGGGTGCATCAGTCGCTGGCTTGTGGACCATGCTCTCCAAAGAGTTTGTTTGGCTTGTATTTATCTCATGCATTGTGGCAACCCCCCTGTCCTATTATTTGATGGCTGGATGGCTGCAAAATTTTATCTACCGCACCGACTTATCCATTTGGGTGTTTGTAGCAACCGGCATGGGTGCGATTGGCATCACTTTGCTCACCATCAGTTATCAAGCGGTCAAAACTGCCCTTATGAACCCGGTAAATAGCCTTCGGTCAGAGTAAGCTTTCGCTGCCAAAAACCTTTTCACCCACAGATGAAAACCTCTCCTCCAAAACGTCCACTTCAATTCCTTCGCTGGTTTTGCCGCGAGGATTACCTCGAAGAGATTGAAGGTGACCTGGTGGAGGTATTTAGCAAAGAGGTGGAAGCCTCTCCCCGCAAGGCAAAATGGAAGTTTTCTTGGAATATCATCAAATACTTCAGACCGGGGTTTATCAAATCAATGTCAAACTCATACCAACAAAATACCATGGGCATGTACAGAAGCTATTTTAAGATCGGCTGGAGGAACCTTTTGAAGAATAGGACCTTCTCCTTGATAAATATTTCAGGACTCACCCTTGGTATAACCTGCAGTGTTTTGATTGCACTTTGGGTACATGATGAATACAGCATGGATGCCTTTCATAAGGATTTGGACCGCATCTATACCATCACCAGTACGGAATACTCGGGCAATGAAATTACCTATGGGGGTTATGATACACCAGGACTATTAGGTGAAGAATTAAAGAGAGTTATGCCGGAGGTTGAATACGCGGTCAATCATGTAAACGATTACAGTACTTTTGGAGTAGATGACAAGAAGGTGAAGCTTTCCGGAATTTCGGCCGGAGCCGATTTTTTCAAAATATTTTCTTATCCTTTACTTTTCGGATCACAAGAAGCTGCCCTACGTTCCCCTGAAAGCATAGCTATATCCCGGAATATGGCAAACCTATTTTTTGGAAGTCCCGAACTTGCTATACACCAATCTGTTCGGTTTGAAAATTACAGAGACTTAAAAGTAACTGCTGTATTTGAAGATCTGGGGAACAACGTTTCTGAGAAATTTGAGTACGTAATGAATTGGGACTTCCATATTGAAAGAAATGAATGGTTGAAAGTTTGGCATAATAGCGGACCAACTACCTTCATCAAACTTCGCGAGCATGCAAACGCTGAGGCACTCAAACCGAAACTTCAACATTTCATAAAAAACTATGATGATGAATATTCTGATCTTGATCGCTTGGAATTGAGCATGCAGCCCTTTGGGGAGAAATATCTGCATTCCAATTTCAAAGAAGGCAAAGTAGCTGGAGGTCGAATAGAATACGTGCGGCTCTTCAGTTTGGTAGCTGTTTTCATCCTGCTTATTGCCTGCATCAATTTCATGAATCTGAGTACAGCTAGGTCACTGAAAAGAGCCAAAGAAATCGGAGTCCGAAAAGTAAACGGAGCGCTCAAGACCTCATTGATCAGTCAATTCTTGCTGGAGGCCCTTCTACTGACTTCGCTTGCGGTATTGTTTGCCATTGTAGCCATCTTGATTTTACTGCCTCAATTCAATCTGCTTACAGGCAAAAATATTCAAACTCCTTTCTGGGATGGAAGATTCTGGATAGGTATGCTCGTATTGACATTGGTCACAGGAGTCGTTTCAGGAAGCTACCCCGCATTTTTACTATCTTCATTTAAACCAATTTCCGCAATAAAAGAAGAAGTAAAAAATAGTCTTTCTTCCCTATTTTTCCGAAAAGGATTGGTCGTGTTTCAATTTGCTTTGTCTATCATTTTTATTGTAGGCATGATGGTGATCGCGGAGCAGGTAAATTATATTCAAAACAAAAACCTGGGGTATCAAAAAAACAATCTCATCTATTTACCCTTATCGGGAACCATTGCTTCCAATTTTAACACCTTCAAACAAGAAGCCCAAAAAGTTCCCGGTATCCTTGAGATCAGCCAAATGTCCTCCCGTCCTCTACGTCTTGAAAATACGACCGGAAGTGTAGAGTGGGAAGGCAAGGCACCTGACACCAAACCTGTTTTTGTACAGGTTGCAGTTGGGTACGATTTTGTAAAAACGATGCAATCAACCATCCTTGCCGGTAGGGACTTTTCTGAAAACCATGCGGATTCCACCAATTACCTGATCAACGAAAAGGCATTGAAAATCCTTGGATACCAGGATCCTATCGGGATGCCGCTTACTTTTTGGGATATCAAGGGAACAATAGTGGGTGTAGTGAAAGATTTTCACTTCAATTCCCTGCACGTCCCTATAGAACCTTTAGTAATCAGGTTGAACAAAGGGTACTCATGGGGAGTAGCCCTCATCCGGACCGACCCGGAAAAGACATCCGAAGTAATCGAATCATTGGAAGTACTTCACAAAAGTCTAAATCCCGACTTCCCATACGCTTACCAGTTTGCAGATGATGAATACGCCTCTTTATATTCCAGCGAACAAGTAGTCAAGAAGCTTTCAGGCTATTTTGCGTTTCTGGCAATTTTTATTTCATGCCTGGGATTGTTGGGACTGGTGATATTCTCCTCAGAGCAGCGGGCTAAGGAAGTCGGAATCAGGAAAGTTTTGGGAGCAAGTGTCACCCAGATAACAGCACTTTTATCTAAAGATTTTATGAAACTTGTATTTGCTGCTATCATCATATCTGCACCTCTTGCCTACTTCGTTATGAATGATTGGTTGGAGGGATTTGAATACCGGATCACTATCCAATGGTGGGTATTTATTGCCGCTGCTGCGGGTGCAGTTATCATTGCTTTGTTGACCATCAGTGTACAGGCAATAAAAACAGCTGTGGCAAACCCGGTAAAAAGCCTTCGGTCAGAGTAAGCCTTCATCGCCGACACTATCCAAAACAAATTCAATCCTAAAACTGGTGAATCATCAAGATTATTTGCCTGTGTATTGCCAGCATTTCGGAGTTTCCAAAGACATGAATGCAGGCAATCCGCTCTACCAAAGTGCCCGGGTAAACTCTTTGCAAAAGGCAGCTGATTATCAAAATCCTGAAGACGAAACTCAGGAACCGAAAAAAAAGGTCAATAAATCTAAAGGTGAGCTGATCCCAACTCTTCCTCTCTTTAAAGGCTCCCCAAAAGAAGAGAAAGCTGGATAAGGAAGATCGGGAACGGCTTATGGATCACCATGCCACTTGTACTCTTTAGCAAAAACGGGCGGACCCATCCAAAAAACCAAATGGACATTGAAAAATTTATGTCAGCAGGGAAGCAAACAACCACTACCGACACTTCTGCCCTATCCTTCCGATGTGGAAACCTGATCAATTCCAGGAATGTGTTCCAGCATTTTTATCCCTATTTCGACGTGATGAATATTGATTTGGAAAAAGAACTAAATGCAAGCCTCACAAGAACTTATTCTAGTGATTTAAATGACCATATAGATGATTTAAGCATCTCACTTCTGCTCTCAAAGACAATCATGTAAGTGTCAGGGGTTCTGTAAACCCCTATTCGCACCGCCCATCGATGTAGCATGGATAGAGCAAACTGGTCATCACCGAGGTATATGATCCCCCACTCTCTACCATTAAAAATCTAAAAACTAGCGAGTTACAATCCGAAAAATTGTCAACTCGATTTTTTTATTGTCTAACACGATCTTAACGTATTGATTATCAATAACTAATTAGTTTTTATAAAAGATCTGACTCCTGAGGATACCACATGTGAAAAGTGTCTTTGTAGCCTTTAATCGTGGACAACCCCCTATAATTTTCATAGTTGCCTGTAATTCCAGTGCGTCATTCGTGTAGTTCACTTACTCGAATGACGCACTGAGATTGTTATAGATTACTGATTTTCAACATAATAAATGATCATCGGCGAGTGGCAAAGAAACGAGGCAAATAAAAAGAGTTATCTCATCGTCTGAATAGACTGTCTTATTCAGAAACGAGTCAGGGAAATGATATACATAAATCCCCCGCTCTGGGCGAAATAACTTGGCTGAGCGAAATACCTTCCTCCTCTCTATTACAAAAAGAATTAGTGCAGGCATAATAGAAGATCACATCAGAAAGCTTTATAAGGTTGGATTTTTCACCCGGATACCGCTCCTATTGACATCCTAAATGACTTGCCCACCCTAGTTTTTATCCAGATTCTCAGTACAAAAAGCTGCAATAAATCCCCTTATCTTTAAGAACAATATCTGAATTAGAAAAACTGGAAATTCAAGAATGGGAGAAATAAGAAGATGCTTGATGATTGATGATGACGAAGATGATCATGAATTATTTAAGATGTGCCTGAAAACAATAAGTAAGGACATAAGCTGCATGGGTGTCTTCGATGGACAGCAAGCTATTGATTTGCTGATGTCTAACACCGGGTTTGTTCCCCATTATATTTTTCTCGACGTAAATATGCCAAAAATGAACGGCATCGAATGTTTAAGATTGCTCCGTAAGCTCCCTAACTTGAGGAATACCAAAATATTTATGTACTCTACGACTTCAGAAAAGAGTGTTTTGGAAGAAAGTAAAAAATTGGGAGCAAAAGATTACATCGTAAAACCAACTAAAACGGCCGAATTAAAAGAAAAGCTGAGTCATATCTTTGAAACTGGTCCGGAAATAGGCAAATAACTATTCTTAATAAGTAAAATGGACAATTACGTTGATAAGAATTCAGAAAGTGGGGATGGTCTTTACAAAAAGATTATAGAAGAAATCAGGGATTATGCCATAATCTTATTAGATAATAATGGAATTATCAGAAACTGGAACAAGGGAGCTGAGAAAATTAAACTATACAGAGAAAATGAAATCCTAGGCAAGCACTTCAGTATTTTTTATCTGCAGGAAGACCTTGAAAATAACTTGCCTTTGAAGCTGCTTACAGAAGCGAGGGATACCGGTCGGGCTGCTCAGGAAGGATGGCGGAGAAGAAAAGATGGTTCAAAATTTTGGGGTAGCATTACAATTACTGCATTGCACGATGATGATGGCAAAGTGATTAGTTATTGTAAAATGACAAGGGACCTGACTGAAAAGAAGATTTTTGAAGACACATTAAAAAGAAGCGAACAACGGTATCATCAGATGATTGCAGAAGTGGAAGATTATGCAATAATACTATTAGATGTAGATGGGATCATTAAAAACTGGAACGCTGGTGCTGAGAAAATCAAAGGATATAAGAGTAGTGAAATTATAGGAAAGTCATTCTATCTATTCTATACCGACGAAGATCGAGAGAAGGGCTTGCCTGAAAAGTTATTAAACATTGCAAGAACAAAAGGAAAGGCAACCCATGAAGGATGGCGTGTCAGAAGAGACGGTACTAAGTTCTGGGGACTGGTAGTAATCACTGCATTGCATGATAAAAACAGGGGCATTATTGGTTTTTCAAAAGTCACCCGAGACCTTACACAACAAAAAATAGCCCAAGAACAATTAGATGCCTATACCCGTGAACTGGAATTCCAAAATAGCGAGTTGGAACAGTTTGCATATGTTGCTTCCCATGACCTACAGGAACCATTGCGGAAAATCCAGACATTTTCTGAACTTATAAAAGAAAACTTTAACGATAAAGAATTCACCCATAGGTATTTAGACAAATTACAAATTTCGGCAAAAAGAATGTCGGAGCTCATCAAATCCCTGTTGGAGTATAGCCGCATTTCCAAAGAAAAAGATAGATCATTTCTGGAAGAAGTAGACCTAAACTCAGTCGTCAAAGATGTTCTGCTAGATTTCGAATTATTAGTAGAGGAAAAACAGGCAATAATTGACTGTGAGTTGTTGCCGTCGGTAACAGGAAACCGACTGCAACTGGGTCAACTATTCGCAAATATTATCAGCAATTCGTTAAAGTTTTCAGAAGTTAGACCAGTCATAAAAATACGGTCACAACTAGTTTCAAGAAGCAATATTGTAAATCCCCCTGAATTTCTCATAGGTACTAAGTACACTCATATTACTGTGGAGGATAATGGAATTGGATTTGAACAAAAATATAGCAATCAAATCTTTTCCTTATTCCAGAGATTGCACGGAAAGAATGAATTTTCAGGTACAGGGATCGGCTTGGCATTGTGCAAGAAAATCGTCGAAAACCACAATGGATTTGTAAACGCTACAAGTAAAATAGGCGAAGGCTCTACGTTTAACATCTATTTACCGGCGCAATAAACCAGGCGATAATCCAGAGCAAAACCACCAATTTTAACTCGGACTATGCATTAGGATTCGTAACGAGGGTTCAAATTGCAAGAAAATCAGTCACTTTGGAGATCGAGTCGTAGCACCGCTACGGTGAGAGCGAAAAGTGATGCATAGCGGCTGATTTTGAAGCAGTTTGAAGCCGTAGTAGATTTTCTAATGCATAATGCGGGTTTAAGGTAAATAACTCTAAATTAGAAAGGTGGTATAAGGACTTTTTGCAGTTTCCTGATGTAAACTCAATATGGAAGATTAGGAAGCAAGGAATCGGGAAGTTGGAGAGTTTAAAACCAGTATCCACTTTCGATGTCTTAGAAATCCATTAGTTCTTATTTCAATTCTCTTCTCCCTATTCTCTAGACTCTGCCAAATAGACTTTCTACAAACGTGCCAGTCAAAAAGTACTGAATTTTCCATTATTGCAGTCTTTAAACCAATTGAGAATAAAACTTGGACACTTTTGTTCACTCCTGTGCAGACTGGTGAATTTTGAAATCTTTAATAACTTGGAGCTATATGAGAAAGCTTCACATCCATTCGCTCCCACTGAAGGAGGTAATTGCTGATATAGCCTTTGGTTTAGAAACCAGCTTTGCTAATGATTGCGGAGAATATACTGTCCAGATCCCCGCAAAATGGGGCAGAGGAATCATCAAAGGGACTGATTTTGAAGGAGGTTTAGGGGTTCTGATCTACGAATGCATGTTCCATACCGATCTGGAAATGAGCTTTTCGGTAAATTTGACCCATCCCTTAAAATTCCTATTCTGTCTGGAAGGAAATATATCACATCATTTCGAACAAGATGAGGAAAGACATTCTCTTCATCGATACCAAAATATCATCGTTGCGAGCAAGGGCCATAATGGTCATGTATTACATTTCAGAAAGGATGTTTTCACTGAAATCTATAGTCTTGAAATAGACCGAAACAAGTTTAAAGCCAAAATATCCTGTGAATTGGACAGGACAAAACCAAACCTCCGCAAAATTTTTGAGGATGAAAAAGCTACTCAATCTTTCTACTACAACGGGCTATATAGTCTGGTTCTTGGGGAAACATTTGATGAAATGAAATCGCAAAAGTATGATCACCTCATCAAAAAAATGTCCTTGGAAAGCCAGGCCTATCGGATGCTTGTGCAACAACTCATTCAATACGATGATGACTCTGAAGGAAATTTGGATAAAAAGATTCTGAGAAAATCGGAAGCCCATGCGATAAAAGAAGCAGTAGAGATCATGAAGATGGAACTTGATACTGTAAACTCACTAAATATAATAGCACAGAGAGTGGGACTTAGCTCAAAAAAATTCCAAAACGGATTTCGCCATTTTTTTGGAAAAAGCGCTAATGAATACCTACAATTTTTGAGAGTAAACCTAGCAAAGGATCTATTGGTAAACACGGACAACAGTCTACAAGAAATCAGAGATAAAGTGGGATTTAGCAGCCAAAGCTACTTTACAGAGTTGTTCAAAAAAATGTATCACATCACCCCCTCTAACTTTAGGAAAGAACATAGAAAAAACCTGCAGAGCAACTAACTGAATTTTTAACACCTGAATCTATATGGTGACACACTAGATGTGTTTCTTTTAAAGATAAGCCCCAAGTCTTTATATTTTATATGTATATCCGCTTTCTACCAGTAGGAATTCAAAGCACCATAAGAGATGGTAAACTCAAGAATTAAGGCCACTTTGGCCTGGCCGTTGTGGCGGGTCTCCCGAGCTATCGGGACGTCTTCGGCCTGCCTCGCCGTGGCGGGTCTCCCGTCAACCTCAGCAAAGAAAATAACATCACTGGCAACATTGCGGATAATCATAATATTTTACCTGTATATCCGCTTTTCTACCATTAAAACAGTAAAAGCATCATAGGATTCGGAAAACACTAGCATCAAGGCTACTTCGGTCACCCCTGCCTGCCGGCAGGCAGGCGTCTTCGGCTTGCCTCGCTGTGGCGGGTCTTCCAACCAGTAAAACAAAGAAAATATAGCTACTGGCATCATTGCGGATAATCATAATATTTTATATCCGATTAATCAAAAAACAGGTAATGGTTAAGGCATACAATCCTGTCCATGGTCCTTTCTTTGCATGGTTTCCTGCACACGGATATAGGCAAGCTTACATGCATCAATAAAATCCCTGGCCCAGAAACTGCCTACAATCTCTCCGCTTTTAAGCACTTCATACGTAAAAAGTTTACCATCAGGGATAGCCATACTATCTCCCAGACTGATTTCTAAAATCTGCAAATCCCCATTCATGCGGACATTAAATACCTCCATTTGGCTTTCCTTTTGCCCAAATTCCGGGTCAATTGGGATTTCAAGATAACTCAGAAGCTTAGTTGTTTTATCCGAAGAATACGATTCAATCCACTCCTTACATTTCCTCTCATCGCTGAAAACTCCTTCTATTCTAAACACAGGTAAGTTGCCTTCCAATTGCTTGGAACAAATTTTCATCAGAAGATATTCCCCTGAAAACACCACAAATACGCTACCCATTTATTTCCTTCTTAAAATCACACTGAATATAGCACCCACGTTTTAACGGAGATGCATATTACATGCTTTTCAGATAATTCAATGTCGATTTTGGATCAATAAATAACGATATAGATTCAAAGTTTATGGAGATCTACCTAGTGATCATGTTTCCTGTTTTTTGCAATGATAAGTGTACGCATTTTATTTATTCTGTGACAATGCTTTTACATTCCACTGCACAGGAATGCGTCTTTCCTCCCCTGTCAATTCTAACATATAGGAGTCAACATGAAGGGCACCTAAATTTTTTGGCGATCAACTTGAAAAGAACTGATAGGGATTAATTCAATCTCTAAAGCTCTCTTAATAATCCTCCTTTCACAAGCGACTATTCTTCTCAATTTGCTGACTTCTTTCAACAAGTTGAATAGCAGAAAAACATGCTCCAAAAATCCAAAAAGAAATAGATGGCTTTGATCCTTAAAGAAGAGGCATAAATGAATACGCATATATGGTGGCCTTTAAATTGGAAATACTGATTTAATATTTTAACCAACAAACAAAAGTCATTATGATAACTCAAACAAAACCTTCCAAAAAGGAATCAAAATTCCAAAAGCTTTTCATTGATGAGATAAAAGATATCTATTGGGCAGAAAAGCATCTAGTAAAAGCATTACCTAAAATGAGTAAAGGCGCTACTTCTTCAAAACTCTCAGCAGCTATTGACAAGCATTTAGCGGAGACTAAGGAGCACGTGAACCGTCTGGAAGAAGTATTTGATATTCTAGGTGTGAAACCACAGGCGAAAAAATGTGATGCGATGGATGGTCTCGTTAAGGAAGCGGAATCTATTCTCGAGGACACTGATGCCGATACTATGGTAAGGGACGCAGGAATAATCATCGCGAGCCAAAAAGTGGAACATTACGAAATAGCTTCGTACGGAACATTGGTAGCGTTTGCAACTAAGATGGGCTTAAAGGATGCTGCGAAAATTCTCAGTAAAACATTAAATGAAGAGAAAGAAACTGATTCCAATCTCACAAAAATGGCCGAGTCAGAAATCAATGAAGAAGCTGCCAGCGAGTAGACAAAGAATGGGGTGGATTATTTCACCCCATTTTTTTATTTCAATCACTTTATTCTATTGACCACATGAAAAATATCACCGACCAAGAAATGGATCCCCAGCCTGAGTATTTAAAGAAAGATTACAAAGGAAGCGGCTTGCTCAAAGATAAAGTAGCAATTATTACCGGAGGAGACAGCGGAATCGGAAAAGCAATAGCAGTACTCTTCGCCATAGAAGGAGCCAAGGTTATTATCACGTATCATACCTCTGATAAGGACGCTAAACAGACGCTTCGTGAAATAGAAGAAAAAGGCAATAAAGGCATTATGATAAAGGGTGATTTGAGTGAAAGTAAGCATTCTAAGGAAATCATCCAGAAGGCCATAAGTGAGTTTGGCCAAATAGATATTCTGATCAATAACGCAGCAATACAATTCCCGCAAGATGATCTTACAGACATCAGCGATGAACAAATTCAAAAAACATTTGCTACCAATATTTTTGCCTACATGTATTTATGTAGAGAAGCATTACCCCACTTAAAAGAAGGGGCATCCATCATCAACACAACCTCTGTCACTGCTTATAAAGGCAACGAAAGATTAATTGATTACTCAGCAACTAAAGGCGCGATAGTTAGTTTTACCAGATCTCTATCTGCTAATCTCGCCCATAGGAAAATTAGGGTTAACGG
The DNA here is from genome assembly GCF_035156405.1 of Algoriphagus aurantiacus. NCBI lineage: Bacteria > Pseudomonadati > Bacteroidota > Cytophagia > Cytophagales > Cyclobacteriaceae > Algoriphagus > Algoriphagus aurantiacus. Next base: position 23,884 of record NZ_JAXRUT010000044.1, read on the forward strand.
GGTGGCGCCGGGTCCCATTTGGACGCCACTAATTCCTTCAACTTTTCCAAAAGAAGACGTAGAAGGATTTGGAAAAGATGTACCACTCAACCGCCCCGGACAGCCTTCCGAAGTTTCGCCCTGTTAACCTGAGTTCGATTTTAAAAAGCGGCTAATTGATTTGTTTCGACGGGTTGATAGTTGATTGCTGGCTTTTTAGGGAAGAAGGAATAGGCAATTAATCCAGAAATAAGGT
>NZ_JAXRUT010000045.1:0-23502 GCF_035156405.1 Algoriphagus aurantiacus
ATATCCCGATTTGGCATTTCAATTCCTGTGTGGTGCGATTGAGGTATTTAAGACATGTGCGTATATAGTATCCGCTGTTGTATTTCAATTCCTGTGTGGTGCGATTGAGGTTATTATACCCAGCCGACGCATGATCTCCCCATCCGATTTCAATTCCTGTGTGGTGCGATTGAGGGCTTTATTGAACATGGCTAGGGTTTGTCCTGAGTCCTATTTCAATTCCTGTGTGGTGCGATTGAGGGCTGTATTTGAACGTCTTTTGCTTAGGCTTCCATGCTATTTCAATTCCTGTGTGGTGCGATTGAGGGTAAAACAAAGAAAATAATCCCTATAACTGTTTCCCTATTTCAATTCCTGTGTGGTGCGATTGAGGGACAATTTCTCAGAGGTTTACCGCAATGCTCCATACAATTTCAATTCCTGTGTGGTGCGATTGAGGGTAGGCTCCATGCTTCCGGATAGAAGGAAGTACTTCAATTTCAATTCCTGTGTGGTGCGATTGAGGGACAATTTCTCAGAGGTTTACCGCAATGCTCCATACAATTTCAATTCCTGTGTGGTGCGATTGAGGGTAGGCTCCATGCTTCCGGATAGAAGGAAGTACTTCAATTTCAATTCCTGTGTGGTGCGATTGAGGGTATTGAACTGGAGGCCGAAATTGCAAACCTTTCTATATTTCAATTCCTGTGTGGTGCGATTGAGGGGTAAGACCGGAAAGTGACTGTCTAAGCGCATTTAATATTTCAATTCCTGTGTGGTGCGATTGAGGGCCTACAGGCAGCTCAACAGACAGAAACTAAAACCGAATTTCAATTCCTGTGTGGTGCGATTGAGGGATTAATCCTGTTTTATATTGTTTAAATTATACACTCATTTCAATTCCTGTGTGGTGCGATTGAGGGCCAGTTCTTCGATATCAAAGAGATCAGATCATTCGGATTTCAATTCCTGTGTGGTGCGATTGAGGGAAGGAGAATCCATACAGGCCTTAAAGTTAAAAGGTGATTTCAATTCCTGTGTGGTGCGATTGAGGGATCGCCTACTCGATCATATATAATTGCTTCTGCTTCATTTCAATTCCTGTGTGGTGCGATTGAGGGATTATTGGTGGATAGGCGAACTATTAAGCCACTCATATTTCAATTCCTGTGTGGTGCGATTGAGGGCTACAAATGTATAATTATTTAGCCTAATATTCCACCATTTCAATTCCTGTGTGGTGCGATTGAGGGGCATGGAGGCAAGTAGTTAAGACCTTGCTAAGAAAATTTCAATTCCTGTGTGGTGCGATTGAGGGACGGGATCAGACTAATTTTAAGCTACCATTAGACTAATTTCAATTCCTGTGTGGTGCGATTGAGGGTTCTAGCCGCTACCGGGAAGATCTGGTAGTTGTCTTATTTCAATTCCTGTGTGGTGCGATTGAGGGGACGTCCGACCACCGGAACCAATTCAGGGAATACCTATTTCAATTCCTGTGTGGTGCGATTGAGGGTATGGTCTATGATGCCATACACGTAGGGAATGGCCTATTTCAATTCCTGTGTGGTGCGATTGAGGGTCATAGACCTGTTGACTCCGACCTTGATCATCTCCTATTTCAATTCCTGTGTGGTGCGATTGAGGGTCCATTTCAATAAGAACATCGAGCTGTTCAAATCTGATTTCAATTCCTGTGTGGTGCGATTGAGGGTCCGATAGCAGGGTATAAGGTCAGCTACTATGATCCATTTCAATTCCTGTGTGGTGCGATTGAGGGGATGAAACATGGATTGGTATTGATTCCTACAGGAATATTTCAATTCCTGTGTGGTGCGATTGAGGGTACTGTTCGGCCACCTGAAAGAAGTACTGGATGCCAATTTCAATTCCTGTGTGGTGCGATTGAGGGGGGATGGGGTGCTGACAGGGTTTGAGACGATTACCAAATTTCAATTCCTGTGTGGTGCGATTGAGGGCCGGAAGAGGGCGAAGACGAAATGCCATTCTAACCAATTTCAATTCCTGTGTGGTGCGATTGAGGGGGGATGGGGTGCTGACAGGGTTTGAGACGATTACCAAATTTCAATTCCTGTGTGGTGCGATTGAGGGCCGGAAGAGGGCGAAGACGAAATGCCATTCTAACCAATTTCAATTCCTGTGTGGTGCGATTGAGGGACAAAGTACCTGATTAAAGATAGTACTATCAATCCTATTTCAATTCCTGTGTGGTGCGATTGAGGGGGTTCCAGACCATTGAACAGTACCTCCGTAAACAACATTTCAATTCCTGTGTGGTGCGATTGAGGGTTGTCAGGTGTTAGGAATTGCTCAAACAATCCTATATTTCAATTCCTGTGTGGTGCGATTGAGGGTATTTGATTGTGGAAATGATGTTGAAATCACTTTTCATTTCAATTCCTGTGTGGTGCGATTGAGGGAATGGAAGTCCTGCCTAATTACGTTGCATCACAACCATTTCAATTCCTGTGTGGTGCGATTGAGGGATCATAGCTCGTGTATGATAGAGCCCTATATCCTCTATTTCAATTCCTGTGTGGTGCGATTGAGGGATTATCCTTCTAGTGATTGTTATTTCACCCTCTACAATTTCAATTCCTGTGTGGTGCGATTGAGGGTATAAAAGTCCGCAAACAAATCTCCAACCGACTTGCATTTCAATTCCTGTGTGGTGCGATTGAGGGAATTAGTTTCTTTTTTATAGTGTTGTTGTTTGTTGAATTTCAATTCCTGTGTGGTGCGATTGAGGGTATAAAAGTCCGCAAACAAATCTCCAACCGACTTGCATTTCAATTCCTGTGTGGTGCGATTGAGGGAATTAGTTTCTTTTTTATAGTGTTGTTGTTTGTTGAATTTCAATTCCTGTGTGGTGCGATTGAGGGTATTGCGAGTGCGTATTTCTTTTGACGAGTAACAAAATTTCAATTCCTGTGTGGTGCGATTGAGGGAAAACTGGGAGGGGTTTGGGTATGATATTATATTCCATTTCAATTCCTGTGTGGTGCGATTGAGGGTCAGAAACAGGGTAAATTTCAGTTATTATTCCTTTTATTTCAATTCCTGTGTGGTGCGATTGAGGGCTATTCCAGTTTCAGGGACTACTAAATTATTTATTCATTTCAATTCCTGTGTGGTGCGATTGAGGGTTTGTAAACCCGATTCAAAAGCATGCCTATTATTTTCATTTCAATTCCTGTGTGGTGCGATTGAGGGATGGCTTAGAATAGTTTCTTCCTTACTCCTATCCAAATTTCAATTCCTGTGTGGTGCGATTGAGGGGCCCAAGAGTTACGGAATCTATCCGGAGTCATCAGCATTTCAATTCCTGTGTGGTGCGATTGAGGGGCTTCTATTCATTGGTACACCGCTAATTCTATTCATATTTCAATTCCTGTGTGGTGCGATTGAGGGTTCAGTAGCTGAAATAACTTCATTTGAGGAGTTTCCATTTCAATTCCTGTGTGGTGCGATTGAGGGCGACGGTTTCCGCTTCTGGATGCGTGAGGATAGTGCATTTCAATTCCTGTGTGGTGCGATTGAGGGTGCGTATAAAATGGCTCCTCTTGGCAGTAAAAACCCATTTCAATTCCTGTGTGGTGCGATTGAGGGAATAGGACTTACTTTTGTTGAAAATGGAAGTATCAGATTTCAATTCCTGTGTGGTGCGATTGAGGGAAAGCAAACAATGGGGGGGGGATTATTTCAGAGATATTTCAATTCCTGTGTGGTGCGATTGAGGGTTCATTGGTGGTTTCAGTTCGCATGATGCCAGAATCATTTCAATTCCTGTGTGGTGCGATTGAGGGTTTAAACTCATCCCCGAATGGCTTTGAGTTGATAAAATTTCAATTCCTGTGTGGTGCGATTGAGGGATCCTTTAACTCGATTCCAATCGCTTTTCTACCCATATTTCAATTCCTGTGTGGTGCGATTGAGGGGATAGGGCAAATGAGCGAGACTAAGGTAATAACCATATTTCAATTCCTGTGTGGTGCGATTGAGGGTAATATAGCAAGCTGATTTATAAGCTTCAAACACAAATTTCAATTCCTGTGTGGTGCGATTGAGGGTTACCGCAATGGGTGTTGTTGCTGGTTCTGTAGCCCCATTTCAATTCCTGTGTGGTGCGATTGAGGGGAAAGCAAAGGATCGGTAATAAACCATATTTCAATGATTTCAATTCCTGTGTGGTGCGATTGAGGGCAAAAAATTTTGGTTAGAGCTTAAGTCTTTTAATCCATTTCAATTCCTGTGTGGTGCGATTGAGGGTCTAGTATGCAGATCCAATCATATGGACTTTCAATCATTTCAATTCCTGTGTGGTGCGATTGAGGGCCAAATGAAGTACGGATAATCAGATGGTTTTTTACCATTTCAATTCCTGTGTGGTGCGATTGAGGGCCGTGGGGTACGCAATAAAAATAGCTCTTTTTAGCCATTTCAAAAGGGTTAATACCATAAAAATTAAAACTAGAAGTTGTCGATGTCTAATTCAGGGTTTTCCCTAAGGGTTCGACAACCTTCTTCCCAGTGTAAAAAAGCGACTTTAGGGTTCTTTTCATCCAATGTGTACTTCTGATAAACTGCCTATGGCTGTTATGTCGACAACCAAATCCCTATAAAAATGTATCCAAGTCGTTTTTTTCAAGACCCACTATTTCCTTTTCAAGCCATCTTTCATCTCTGCTCTTGAAAATTATAATGCTGTCTTCCTCAACTTTCATGAATTGCTTCGCATTGGCCAGCAGTTCTTTTAATTTGACTTCGGTGATTTCACCTTCAAACACAGAATTTTGGATCCAATTCAGATATCTCCTGCACAATTTAAGCATCTTCCCCACTCTTCGCTCACCTATATCATATACCAATACTACATACATACTGATTCCTTTAGCGTTTTCCCATGACATTGATTCTCACCACCAGATTTTAAATGGCTTATACGTTTCTATTTCCAAGATATGCTTACTGAGCTTATAGCATTCCAGTTTGATTAAATGCTTGTAACTAACGTGCTTATTCAAAGTTCTATGCTTGATAGTCTCATTTAGTCTTTCTTCAAATGCCTTAAGAAAAGCTCTTTTCCCCGACTCTTTCAGTGTCACTCGATTAGTCTGAAAATCAAAATCCCTGGATTGGATTTCCCGCTTATTTAGGACTCTGAAAATAGTCCGATCTACTAAAATAGGCTTGAAAATTTCGGCCAGATCCAATGCCAAAGAATACCTCCGGTATCCCGGTTCGTGCAAGTAACTAATCGTGGGATTCAATTGGGTATGGTATAGCTGATCCAGACACTGGGTGTAGCATAACATATTACCAAATGAGATAAGTGTATTGATTTCATTAAGTGGGGGACGCATGCTCCGGCTTTCCATCGCGTGGTCCTTGATGATATGGTCAAAGGCTTCATAATAAGTACTCCGTATATTTCCTTCAATCCCCATCAGTGAAGGAATATCAGAAGCAGCTGCGACAAGTTCCGAATAGGATTGAATCCGATTGAGCTGTAGATCCAAATCCCGCTCCCTTTTCATATAGTATTTAAGGTTTTTGGTAATGTTGAATGCAGCCCCCTCTACAAATTTTCTGGCGATTTTAAGCCGTTTGTCCCGATCCAGGTAATGAGTAGTTTGACTGATCTGCATTTTGCCTGCCAATAGATATTCCTTAGGCTGAAAGCTTCCGGTATAATGTTCGTAATAATCAAAGAAATGAATGCTGATCCCGGCTTTGCCCAGAAAGTTGTATAAAGCAGAATTCGTGTCCAAGCTACCAAAGCAATAAAGATCGGAAATTCCTTCTACCGGAAGATATTTCGGAACTCCTTCCTTACCTGACTCATCCACAGGAATAAACTTCAGTGTATTGTCTTTGCGGCTCAGACGACCGGGATTAAATAAATAGTAGGTCTTTTTCATAAAAGTGGTAGCAGAAATAACAAAAACTTAAGTTCATCAAAATCAATCTTGAATAGCTGAAATAGAGATCTTAGATACAAAAATTTCAGATTCGTATAGGTTTTACTCTTCTCCGGAATAACAAAAATCAAAGTAGCTGCAGCTTTTGCAAATCTTGGCATTTATAACAGGAGGGCATTGCCCGTTTTCTTTTAAAGCAGCTATTTTTACCACTGTTTGCTCCAAATAATCAATGTCAGCTTCCAGAAGCTCCAGTCGGTCAGTTTGGCGAAGCAGGGGATATTCCAAAATGGCTGTTGCTCCCTCTATTCCATTGAGGCGGAGCAGCCACAAATAGAATTTCACTTGCCAAGCATGGGCTTGCTCCGCTTTGTCACTGCGTTTGGTTTCGTGGATAAGCTGTTGCCGTGCATCGTAGAAATCGATTTTCCCGGTCAGACTGATGCCTCTATGACTGGCTTCCACTATCATCTCGGCATGCTTCTCATTGCGTCCTGGATAGCTGTTTTCGTGTAGCAGCTTCCCATCATAAACCGTATCGGAGGTATGTTCCATGGTTACGCCATTTGCATGCAGCCAGCATTCGCGCTTGCAGATATGGTAAAGATTAACAAGGGTAGCGTTGATCTGCATGAGATTAGTCTTCGAATAGTAAAATAACTTCCCTGTTTTTCTGCTGCTGATGAAACTTGACAAATGCTTCTACTCCTCCAAACCAATCTATTCCTTCCCCTCTTGAAAGTTTTGTAGGGTTGGCCATCAGGTAAGTATGCCAGCTGCTGTGCGGCCAATCAGTAGGGTCTGATACAAATTCATGGTGTACTGGATTATTGTGTATGTAAGCTATCAGCGCGGTAAAATAGCTTTCAGAATCAATTATTTTGCGTTTAAACCGGGGAATAAAAAGATTGCCTCTCCGGTCATACATTTTGTTGTAGGCTTTGGTATAGGCATTGAAGAGATTGCTGAATTGCCGGCTTAAAAAACGCTCTACTGCCGTCTCCAAACCTTCAAGGTTTTGGAAACCTTGAAGGTTTTTTAAATCCTCCACACTTCGAAACCTCACCATCAGATGCAGGTGATTGGGCATGAGGCAGTAAGCGAAAGTATCCGCAACAGGATATATGTGATGGGTATATTTCTCCAGAAAATACCGGTAATTCTCATCTGACCTAAACAGATTTTCGCTGCCACTCGTATGGGTCCAGATGTGGTACATCTGATCAGGTTCTAATGAAATGCGTATGTCTGGCATTGCTTCTGATTTTTTCGCAGACCTTCAAGGTTTTTAAAAACCTTGAAGGTCTGGTTATATAAATATCAATTCGCTAAACTTCTGGTCCAGCAATCCTTTATCGTAATCATACACTTCCCTATGACTGACTAGGTAGATATAACCATACTCTTCCCTATTGCCTCCCTGTATCAGTTCTTTGACCAGTTTTGATTCCGAAAACAGTGAGAAGGTGAACATGGCCATTATGGATTGCAGCATTTTCAGATTCCTTTTTCTATCAGTAAACACTTCTGTGCGATCCATTATCAATCTCCTGTATACGTTAAACACGTCTTCTCCTGATAGCCAATCACTTTGAGGAAACACACTGAATGTCTCTAAAAAGTCGAGTTGCTGTTCAGTAAAAACTTCTTCATCCCCGTCTTTTATCCTGATTTCCAAAGGAACAAATACACTGACATTGGACTGGGAAATCAGGGTAAACTCGGAATCCACTTTCGGGAAATTGAGTTTCCCTAGTAACTGTTCCCGATAATCCCTACCTGTTCCTGCCAATCCTGTCTCAAGATTAGTTTGATCCAACCATTCCTTCACTTTTTCATAAAGCTGGTCAAACCGCTTGGTTCGCAAGATCTCGAAATAATCCTTTTCAAGACTTTGACGGGTTTCCTTAAATCTTCTGTCCTTTCCATAAATCACGCTTGCATCATCTAAGTCAAATAGATACACCGTGCAACCCTCCTTTTTCACATTTCTGTTGACACGGCCGGCCAGTTGCTCTTCTGAGTCAATGATGGATCGGTTTTTAAAGCCCAGATCCATATCAATATCCACTCCTGCCTCTACTACTTGCGTGGTGATTAGCAAAACATTCTTCTCTGTATCACCAGTAGATTTTAGCCGCCGTATAATGTCTTTTCTTTTAGGTTCTAGAATAGTACCACTCAACACATGAACCGTGTATTCATGAAATACCTCCTCTGCGAGTGTGGCAAATTCTGTAGCTGATTTTTTGAAAATAAATTCCACAATTGTCCTCACCTGTCCGTTTTTAGACCTATAGGTTTCTGATTTTTCATGGATTTCATTTGCCAGCCAGTTCAGGTAATCTTGGCGGTCTTCCTTTTTTGGTTGTTTTCTGGCTAACAACTCGTCACTAAAGCTAACCCGATCAGCAAAGTTTGGATTGGTAAAAAAACGATCAATGGCATCTGGAAGCAGGTAGCAAAAGTCAGCCTCAGCCAAAGAACCTATTTTGGGCAACGTAGCCGACATGACAATAAAACGGATATTAAAAGCTTCTGCATATGCTTTAAGCAGATACGCCATTTTATCCCATAGTTCGGGATTATACGCCTGCACTTCATCAATTACCACGATGCTGTTTGCCAGACGGTGCATCAGGTAAATGCTGGATTTCTCATCGGCTTTCAAGATATCGAAAAAGCGCACATGGCTTAGAAACGTATAAGGATAATTTACAAATTGATTATGGATATCGTCCAGCCGCTCCTCTCCATAAAGCCCATCTTTTATTTCCTCATTAGTTATTTTTTGTTTCCATGCAGCCCTTCCATGCAGCTCTATCCAATCCTCAGGCTCCAGCCCAAGCGTCTCCTGTGATGCTTGTAGGGTTTGGGTTGCCAGCGTGGTAAAAGGAAATACATAAAAAACTTTATTCAACTCTGGATTAGCCTGAAGCAGCTCCATAGAGGCTATGAAAGCCATATTTGTTTTACCTCCCCCGGTAGGCGCTTCTAGGTAAAAAAGGCGATCTTCTGAATGCTTTCGTACTTTTTGAATGACTTCAGCAGCCATTCTTGAACGCAGATTGTTTAGATTTTCCGGGGACTTTAGCCGAAAAGTAGCAGGACTTTTGGAGGCAATTTCCTCAAAGTGTCTGTATAGTGATGCATTATGGGAATGCGTATGCATTAGGGCTGAGAAATGCTTGTCTCTCTGAATTCCCGTTAATACCCCAAAGGCATCATAGAAACTTATCCACTTATTACAATAATGCGAAGTGGCATAATAGTCTGCTGCGGTGAGTAATGAAAAGTTTAACCTGATCAGTGCAAACCATTCAAAATCCAATTTCTCAAAATGGACATTAGATTTTCGTAAGGAATAAATCCCCGCTATCACCTGTGGGTGAAAGGATTTTCTGTAGCAGTGTAGATAGTTTTCTAATTCTTTGCATAATTGGCTATTGAGTTTGTCAAGCGATTTTTCAGCAGACAAATCATCTAAACTTGGATTATGGTGCCGCATGATAGTGTGGGCAAGTGCAAACGTGAAAGCAATCATCTTTTGCTGACCTTTCGGAGGCTCATTTTCCAAAATTTTAAACCCATCAGAAAGCTGATGTGCCAAAAACAGGAAAGCACTTAGCACAGAATGCTGAGATTCTATCCCGTTTGTTATAGGCTTAGGAAAAAGTGTCAGGTTATCAAGCTTCCGCTGAAAGTTCTCATTTACTTTCCCAAAATCATGGTACAGGATCGCCTGCCAAAAGAGCTTTTTGGCAAAAGGGGCGAGGCTTTCCGCATCTTTACAGAGCTTTATTAGCATCCTGTCTATCAAGGGCTCCAAGCCATGTAGAGCTATCAACTCCTGAAAATAATGGGTCACTAGCCCCATATGTTGCCCCAGCGTTTCATCTGGAGTGTGCGCCAGGTAATGATCAGGATTTTTGAGCAGTGTGCCAACCTGTTCGTCTGCTATCAGTTCCTTGAATGACTTCATGGCTAGTTGAGTTGCACTACTTGATTGTCTTTCAATCTGTATAGGTTCTCCAACCGGTACTCCGCATTGAATTTGGCATTGGAATAGACGAAAGGAGCCATTTGATATTGGTATTCCTTTCCACGTTTTTTCACTTCAAACTCCTGAAAACCTACTGGCAGTCGCTCGAAGTAGAAAAAGGATTCTGCATATTGGGTGAACATGGAGGCAAAACCCAAAGTATTTCCTCCAGATTCGTTTACCCTGCTACTTTCGCCGTCATTCTTACAAAACAGTGAAACTACCTGATATTCCTGATCAAAATCAAACAGATTCAGCTCATGCTCTTGGAAGCTTTCCGGATTCCACCATACAGGAAATTCATTTTTTCCTAAATAAGGAATGTATTCCGACTGCCCTTCTTTCAATGACTTATACAGGGGATGCGTGTCTGACAAGGCCACAAAGATCCTATATGAAGGTTTTATCAAGGTATTTTCATATGCGATCAGGTTCCCGTCCTTATTCGCATATCCTACAGTATTGGTGTAGATAATGGTGGTCTTGGGAAAATTACCCCGTTCATCCCGTAAAGGTGCAATGCCAACTTTCAGGTCATGGAGTTGCTGGTAATAGGCTGGTAACACTCCCCTTTTTTGATAGCCTTCCAACCCCAAGATAGCCCCAAATATCCCTAACAAGCCCGGTTTGTGCAACATATTGTAGCTCATAGCGATACCATCATTCGTATCAGGCTTTCGTAAAAAACCAAAATCTGCCTCTAAATCTATGGATATTAAACTTTCCATGGATCAAAGGGCAAGTTCTACTGCACCTTCTGGCAGATTAATAACAGTGGTAATAACTTTGTTGTAGAAAACCTCTATTTTCTCCACTTCAAACTTCACATGGTCTTGGGCGAGCAAGTCTTTGACCTTCTGCAAGTCAATTTCACGTTTATCTGAATCAAGAATCTGTAATAGTTCTGTAAAAGATGGCAGTACCAGTTTAGAACCTTCTTTCAATACTACCCACAAAAGGAGTTCATTATCAGTGCCTGCTTTGGCTGAAGAATCGTAATAGGTAGCACCTCTTCGCAAGCCTAATTTTAATTTTTCAATATCGCTTTCTGATAGGTAATTCTCCGTTCCGGACAGTTCGGTCAGTGTTGCCAGATTTTTGGGATTTACAGAGATGCCGTGCACGTAGTGCCCTTCCCGCAACTTAGACTGGGAACCGAGAGTGGTCATCGCCGAATCCTCTTTGCCTTCCGCAGAGTTTCGGAAAGGAGACATGATCTGTTCAGAATAGATTTCCCCCCTTGTAAATTGATTGATGCCATGGGTAATCTGTGCAGGCCCATGCATGGAAAGGTTGGTAGAACCAGCATAGGTGCCCCCAAACAGGCGTACATCTAAGCTATTTAGGAGATTCCCCAGCATTTCTCTTTTTTGCGATGCTGCCTTCTCCACTCCTTTCCCTTCACCTTTGGGGATCTCACCAAAGTATTTTACATACGTTTCGTCAAGAGATCTTGGGTTTAATGTATCCTCCTTAAAGGTTTTGTAATAAAAAATCTTTTCGTCAGTCTCGTGCTTCAGGTAATTCCTAACCAAGTATTTCAATGCCTTATCAGTGGCATATATCCGGCCATCTGGGAGCGTTCTGGGTTGGTGGGTAAAGTCTGCATTGTAGTTGGAGTTGATGCTTTTGATTACTGCAGCTCCGTAGGCTCTTTTGGTAAATTTGGTCATAATAAGAAAGTTTTAGGATGGAGAATCTGATTTTTTAGTGAAAAGTATATTAGGACAGAAATAGCCTGCCAACAAGGAAGGGCGTAATTGCTGAAGTCCTGTCGTAGGCTCGTATGCAAGTACTTCCCCTGCAAGTTTGTTGAAACGCTTGTAATCAAAACCGATGGCATGCTTGTATTTTAGCAGGATCCCAGCAATTGCTTCGTTAAAGTGGGCATGATTAGTCTTTTGTAGGAAAGGCTCCAGTACGGCATGGGTCCGATCTCCCGCTTCGCTTTTGGAAAGTAGGAAATAAATCAATTGGCCTGCCCCAAAGGCATAAGCATCATCAGTGGCAAAGTGAATGTCTGCCCCGTCCACCACCTGGACTGTTTCGTTTTTGTGTGCTTCAATTTTACTTGGCATAGAAGTAGGATTATGAGTTTTGTCAAAATAAGAATAGAGACTGAAGTAAATATTCAGTTTGGTTTTAATGGCATATTCTTTATTGCTTTCAACATTTCTGAGATCATCCAAAATACCAGTCATGCAGATGTCCTCGAACTGCTGTCTACCGATACTGCTGCGCATGGATTTATAAATAAAGTCATAGATAGGCCTGCGGTATTTGAGGAGTAAGGTAAACAGAGCCGCCCGATAGTATTTGGGGTCCATTTCGTCAAAATAGCGCATCGTTATGCTACCTTTTTTGTCATCAATTTTGATCAATGCATTGTTAAAAAGCTCTCTAACCACAATCCGCTCAAAGTCGAAAACGGATTTTAGACGGATAGAGGGTTTCGGTAATTTATCCTTGTCTTTGATTTCGGTAACGTTTTCAATAGTCCAATAGGCAGTTTCGCCGTCTGGATCTTTTTCATCACTGAGGTGGTATCTGAACTTACTCACATAGTCAAAATCCTGTATAGCTCCGCCGGAAAAATAGAGCAGGTAATAATTGCCCAAATCCTCATCTCTTTTCCATAATTCACTGATAATTTCCCTATGTGAGATTTTTTGGACTTCTGACCTATGGTACAGGTTGATAGCATCTTTTGTAAGTTCAGGCTTATCGATAAAAATTGGTACTGGGTTCGGAACCAATCGTTTGTTAGTATAAACCTGAAATTCTGAGAGTGCCTTTGCTTCTTGGGCACTGATTCTGGAAGTGATGTCAAAAGATGCTGTTTGATGCGTAAGAAAAGGTTTCTTACTGTTAAAACCATTGTGAAAATTGCTTGTTCCAAGTATTTCTCCCTCAAATTCTAAATTATAATCAGCTGTATTGAAAAGTCCTTCTGATAAATAGATTTCCTGAAAATTCCGGTATTTTTCTAAAGGTTCATCCCTGTAAAAAATCACATAGTCGCTCCCCTCTAATTCTCCATATTCCGGAATTGTCTCCAATAGGGAGTTCATTTCATTTTTTAGAAAAAATTTAAATTGGATAGTTTTCTGTTTCTCAATCTCATCCAGACCAAATTTTTCTTCGAATGTTTTTCCAAAATACGTTTCAAAACGCTCAATTAGGTTGGCTTTTTTGCCATCATTTGGATATTTGTCTCCCCCTATCCAAGACTCTCTCTTGAATGCAATACAATAGGGACTCGCTGAATGCAGCCCTTTCATCGGAAGATCAAAACACTTGTTGGTATCTATCATCCATGCCGCTTCCTGCCTAGCCGCACAATCATTCAAAAATTGTGAAGTCGGTCCATGTTTTTTACCCAAACAGTGTTCACTTTCCAGAATCTTCCCGTTTCCTTCTTCATCAAATCCAATCAGAATATGTAGGCCTGCTTTGGGTTCCACTGCTCGGGCTTTAACCGAGTTGGGGATGTCTTTTACGAATTGTACCAGTTCTCTTATCATATCTTTTCATTTTTTACCCCCACACATCCAAATCCCTGACTGCCCAAATGCCCGAATCCTGCGTAATAGCCTATTTCGTGTAGCTCAACCGGTGCTGATAGCTTGAATTCATAGCTATAACCGATCAGCTTGGACTGCTGTGGTGTCAGCTGTTTGATGGTAACTCCATTTTTGTATATTTTTCCAGTCACGGTCAAATCCAAGAAAGGACGTTCATCTGCCAATACAGCCCCGCCATCCGGATACACCGTGGATAGCGCAACACTCTTAGAGATTAGATTCTCCAAAATCAGATCAGCATATCCCTCATCCAATGGGCTTAGATAATCCTCACCTCCTGATGCCCGCTTTCGCCTGACCAGAATGGGTGATAGACATCGATAATGCATTACTTGCTGAAAAATGGGTTTTGCCACACTTTCTATCCGTTGTACTTGATAAGTAGTACCGGAAATTTTATCACCCAGAAATATTTCCTGATTCATAAACAGCCCCTTTACAAATTCCTCGGCTATTCTATCCACTAAAAAACTCACCTCAACCCGTACCCCTTTCCCATAATGTTCGATCCTACCGGATTCTGACAATACCTTAAACCCTTGAAAAAACATCCTTGAAAAAGAAAAAAGACGAAACGGCCTTCCATTTGCCCTATAGCCCTGATGATGGAGAAAATTTGCAAATTCAGAATCAGCCTGATCTACGATCCGGTAAATCGCCGAAGATAGTTCATACTGATAATTGATTGGGATAAATCTTCCTGTTCCAGTTCGTTCTAAAACTATATTAAATCTCATCTGATGGGGTTTAATTAAATATTCATAACCTAAAATTAATGACTCACAGAGCACAACCTAATTAATGACACTAATTGTCAGTAAATAAGGAAGTAAATGATGAACCATTTGATTCTTAACTAATTCTTGATGGTTCAGAAATAAGTGGACATAATTTTGTCCGTTGGATAACTACAATAGTTGGCAGGTGACTCGTTCTCAAAAGCTTTTCCAATAAAGAGATTTAAAAAAGGGTAAAAAATACCCTGTACAGGGTATTTTTTGGAGAAATATCAAAAAAGCGTGGCTAAATACAGCTATTGTCTGGAGTTACGGGTAATTATGTGGTGAAGAATTGAAGAGTTTCCCTCCCGCATAAGAAAAACTATCTAAACGCGATTTTTCGGAATCCCCTCTGGGTATAGTCCCACCGTAAGTTTGACTGGGTGGGATTTGAAATCCCATCCTCATATCATTACCAATATGCAATTGGTTTCTTAAAATCACCCCAGCTCCCGATATCTCGTTGCTCATCGGGACGGGTTCTCTGCCCGAATCAATTCGTTCGGAACAAGCTCTTAGGAGAGTGGCGCTCGTTGGGTGATATCATTTAAATATCAAATTCGATTAGTATGGTAGTTATGGGGGTAAGCAGATTCCTATCCACAATTTTAGCAACACTTAGTGAATCCCAATTTTAATAGTGAACACACTGTGTGCTTAATTCTCCTTCGCTCGGTGTAGTCATAACGCTAGTGTTTCTGGGAGGGATTTACATTCCCTGCTGTCCGGCCCAAGGCTAATCTTCCTCTGGAAGATTTTTTGATGCCTTGTCCTACACTGAATTGAACACTCCTTATTTGTTCCTCTATCTAAATTCCAACTTTAGGCAGCATTTTCTTTTATGCGCCTGAATTATCCCTTAGCTATAGCATTTAGCAGATTTAAGCTTAACTATTTATATTTAACCTGACTACATCCTTAGACCACCTTATATTCTCACTAATGCCCACCCGATAATCCACTACTCCAGTAGGATGAAAATGGGAAAGCAAACCTTCATCATCTTTTAGTTATGGTCGGCATGTGGTCCAGATTTCTTCGCCAAGGTAGCGATGAAAAGTCGAACCAAGGTCGATGCAAAGTCGACGCAGAGTCGAAGAACAAGAACCTTTGGTTAAAAATCCTTAGCATGTAAGTAATAGAGAGGTAGGCATATGGGCTGGGAAATTAAATACATCAGACTGATCCAAACCTAGATTTGGATTTTCATAGGTAATCAGTCTATAAATATCTCCTACTGTATAAGGTAGATATCATAGCTAGATTCGAAATCTACAACCCTACAGCTAATCCCCGGATGTTCAGAAAAGTAAACAGTCTATTTCTTCAAAAAATAGTGGCAAGTGGTTTTGAAGTATTTCGAAAGAAATGATCCCTTTACTCCGAGCGTAGTGATTTAGAAGGATTGAGTTGGGCGGCCCAAATTACCCTTACACTAACTGTCGCCATCGCTACCATAGCAGCCAGCAGACCCGCACCAAGAAACATCCACCATTGGAGTGAAATCTTATATGCAAAATCATTCAGCCAGCTATTCATGCCAAACCAGGCTATGGGAGATGCTATCGTCAGCGCCACTGCCACCAATTTGAGGTAATCCGCCGAAAATAAGTGAAGGATACTGGACACAGAAGCTCCCAGCACCTTACGTACACCGATTTCCTGTACCCTCTGCTCTGTGGCATGAACAACCAGTCCGAATACTCCAAGGACAGCAAGGAATAGCATCAATACCGCAAAGAAGAAAAACAGTTGGGTCTGTGTTCTTTCCTTTTCATATTGGCTTTTGACCATTTCTTCCAACCAATTAAATTCCAATGGCTTTTCGGGATAAAACTGGTTCCAGATTACCGCAAGTTCAGCTAATACACGAGCTTCATTTCCAGGCTGCACCTTGATCAACAATGAGGCATAGTTAAATTCATTGCTGGCCAAAATAACCGTGGGCTTGATCGGGTCCCGGAGTGATATACTATGGAAGTCCTCAATGATCCCTACCGGAATAGCATCCAGCATGGATTCATTGGCTCCAAGTTCAGCTATGCCCAAAAGTTTTGCAGTACCTGCGGTGATCAGGATTTTAGAAGGCTGTTCTTCATCAGCTCGCTCTTTGGATACTTCTCCCGTAAAATCTGCATCCGAAAGCTGATTATCCAGCTCCCGAGCGTCAAAGCTCCTTCCTTCCAGCACCCGGAATCCCAGGACTTCAGGCATATCCATATCTCCGATGATATAATTGACAGGAATACCCTGCTCAGGATTATCGGGCGTTTTGATCTGCTTGGTCATAGAAGCATCTCCTCTGGTGGGAACCCAGCCACTGAGGCTGACCGCTTCCACTCCGGACAGCTGGTATACCTGTTGCTTTAAGACTGCTTCCCTACCTTCCGTAGCAAATGAGGATATGCTGAGAACACCGGAAGGGTCGTATCCTAGATCTTTATTGCCTATAAACTGCATNTAAGACTGCTTCCCTACCTTCCGTAGCAAATGAGGATATGCTGAGAACACCGGAAGGGTCGTATCCTAGATCTTTATTGCCTATAAACTGCATTTGGGACCAGACGGTCACCGTGCCGATCACCACCAAAAGGGCAAAGATAAACTGCGTAGTGACCAGTGCTCTCCGAATCGTAGGCACAGTGGTAGAACTGCTCTTTCCAAACCTGTTTTTCAATGCGTTTCCTACAGGAAAACCAGAAACCATCCAGGCAGGATATACTCCTGCAATCAGGCTCATTATAATTGCTAGTGAAATAAAGGCTCCTAACAAAAATCGGTTATCCAACAGATTTACTTCCAGCCTATTTCCTAGAAACTGCTCCAGCCATACCAGACTAAGTGCATACACCGAGCAGGCAAGAATAGAGGAGATGACAAAAAACAACAGGCTCTCGCATAAAAACTGTAAAATCAATTGCTTCCTATCAGCACCCAACACTTTTCTGACGCCAGTTTCCCTCAGCCTCCTGATGGATCTGGCTGCTGTCAAATTGACGTAATTAATGCAGGCGATCAGGAGCAAGAGCGCAGCTATTCCCGAAAAAAGGTAAACGGAGCTTTGGCTCCCCTTTACTGGCTGATTTGAAAAATCCGATTTCAGATAAATATCCTCAATAGGCTGGAATTCAAAAGAAGGAAGTCTGCTTTTTGTATCTGCAGATGCCTCGGTAATATAATCTGCATACCATCTGTTAACTTTTTCTGCAAAAGCACCTATATCTGTATGAGGCTTCATCAGGACAAGCTGCTCCTCATAAAAGCCCCAGCCCTCCCGGCTGAGTTTCCGGCTGGAAGGAAGGCTAACCTGCATGGCATCTGCCCGTAGATAGGTATTGGAAGGAATAGTTGATATCACTCCTGTAATCAGAAAGGGACTTGGCTGATCCTGATAGGAAGATACACTGTAGATGACTTTACCCACAGGAGATTCTCCTGGGAAATTGCTGGCACTGAAATCCTCTGAAACAACCAGGTTACCGATTCCGGCAATATACTGCCCCGGATCTCCCTCCAGAACCTTGAAGTCAAGCATATCCCAGACATTGGTATCTGCCTGTATTAGCTCTACTTGGATTGCGTCTTTCTTGTTGGCATCCAAGCGAAAGGAATACTCTGCAGTAGTTACTTTTCCTGCGGCTTCCACTTCGGGGAAATTATCCTTGAGCTCATTTCCTAGGTTCATATAGGCAGATTCAATCTTCCCCTCCATTCCTGCCATGTTTTCCACGGTCAGGATGCGGTATAGATGATCCTTATTTCCCCAAAAGCTATCGTATGACAGCTCATCGAAGACCACTGTCCCTACAAGCATGCAGGAGGCGAGGCCAATGGTAAGCCCGATTATATTTATAGATGCATAGGTTTTATCCTTGATCAGGTTGCGCCAGGAAATCTTCAGGTAATTACTCCACATGTTACGATTTATAAAACTTTGAGGATAAGGCTCCGCTACACCAGAAGTCCAACTAGGCTATTTTAATGCCAGAGAAATTCGGCCAAAACTCCTCCCAAAGGCAGTTTAATGAAGATCTGCATACCAGACAGGCGGACAAAATCGTCCGCTGTCGATCAACTCTCTGGGCACTGGTTTCTTAGCTTATAGTGGTACCGAAAAATTGATTTTCGAATCACTTCTTGACACCCTGTCCTACCCAGAGATCCTGTCAATGGTGGATCCCTTATGCCTATGGAGGATCATGGGAACTGCAAGAATAGATCATGGGAGATACACTTAAACAATCTTCCCAAAACTCTCCATATCATATCCCTTCAGCACTGCATCCAGCTTTTTCTTTCTGCTCTTGTTGGCCTCCGCTTCTTCCAGGATCAGCTTCAGCAGCTTCATTCGAAGATCCTTATCCCGTAGATCCAATCCATTCATACTCAGGAATTCTTCTATAAAGGCCTTGGCATTGTAGGGGTGTACCGTCTCTCCTCTGAAGGCAGCATCGGCAGGATGCACTACCTCATTGTACATATTCATCAAAACGATACCATCGTCAGCTTTCTCAAGCATATCAAGGGCATTCTCTATTACTTTTTTTAGTTTCATAAAATCGGGGTGATCTTCTAACAGGGAAATTAAAACCCTGGTGGTTAAGTGAACCCCAAAATTAGCGAATTGTCGGAAAGTGGGCTGAACCCGGACCAGGCTATTTCCATAACCCAAGTGCGAAAACCCCCTGGATATTAATTTGCGATTCCTCACCTCTGTCATCCTTTCAAACTAACTGTGACAGTTTGGTTCAACTATTGGCCTGTTAAAATCCCTGGGTTTGAACTAACACGGAGTCAATCGATATTGCATATCCATTCATTTCAAAAACAACATGTACAACTGGGCAGAGATATGCAGTGAACTTAAAGTGTTGGAGAAAAAGGCTGAGGAGAAACACGATAAAATCAGATTTTCCACTCCTTACCCCATCCCTTATGACCGCCTGCGGAAAGGCAAGGAAATAATCGCATTATCCAAATCCATCCGTCTGCTGATGGATCAGGATTTGGACAAAGACGCTGAGATGATTCCGGGAATACTGTTAGAAAAAGGAATCAGACTGAAATCTGTGAGGACATAGCCAATTAATCAAACATAAAGCTTGATTTTCCCGTCGGAGGAATCAGGCAGCAGGTAAACATCTGAAAACAACTTGCGGAAAATTTAACCTAATTGCAGCAGAGAAGTACACCTGTATGAGAAAATTAACCGTCCATTTTATCCAAAAGGACACAAAAAGTAAAGATTCTATCCAGATCCTGAAGATCGGCGGAGTAAACAATACCGGTCAGCGGTGGGCAATCAGCACCAAAGAAGCCATAGAAGGAATCGAATCCGGACAGTGGGAACTGTTTGTTTTATCCAACAACAATGAAATCCCGGTGCGGATCAGACGGGGAGAAAATCAAACCCCGGTATTGATAGCCCTGGGAGACGGCTATCTGCACAACCTCCTGGAGGACCTGCCGGAAATTAACCAGAAGGAAATTCTTTAAAATTCAGCAGAACGTTATTCCACAAAAATTAAAATCAGGTTGGAATTTAAGTAGGGCTTGCTGAAAAAGTCTCAGGCATGTCAGATTCAAGGCGGCCGAGTGAAGATGTATGCTTATACCTCGAATGAGGCCAACGTAGAAGATGGTATGCCTGAGGCTAGCTTGAAAATCTCGATTTTGAGATTTTCTGATGCATGGATAAAGACCTATTGTCGTCCATAAGCTTGCACCTGCTGAAAAACCGTTCGGATGAAAAATGGGTTCATCATTCTAAATGATGGCTTTTGATCTATTATTGGCGTTTTTCAGAACCCCCTAAGTATATCGTTGAAGCATATGCACTAGCTCCCAGTATTGATTCTAAATCGTACCCAGTACAAAAAAAGGTTTTGACTATTAGGATGTTTCATTTCTTATCCATTGCACTGAAATAAGTATGTTCCTGAATATTGAGTTCTACTAGCAGCGTATTCAGGTCTTTTTCCGCTAAAGCCCGAGTTGATAAAATCATTTCTGCCAAAATTTTCAATCCTCGAACTACTGCTCTACCGAATAGATGCACTTGAATGTATGCAATTGGATGTAGTTATCAATAGCTACCGGACACTTAGCCAATAATCCTCAATTTACCCTCCGTATGTTCCAAAAAGGCATTGCTTTGTTCCAACAATGCCTGCATTTTGTCCATGTCCTCGCTTACTATTGTGGCGCTAAATTCATGGGTACGGGTAAGCATTCGAATGTATGGTTTAGGATCACTTTGCCTAGTTAATTTTCTTAAGGCTCCCAAATAATCCTCCCTATACACAGTAGGTATTATTATTTTGGATTGCATTGCTTTTGTCAGCTCAGCATTCATCATTACCCTGGCCACACGCCCGTTTCCATCCAAAAATGGATGAATCTCGCTTACAACGAACATAATATAGGCTGCTTTCGCAAATGGGTGCTTGAGTGCTTGGTAAAATTCAAAACTTTTAATAAGTGTCCCCCTCACAAGTGAAGAATCAACAAATTCGGTTTGACCAGCATAGTTATTTATATGTTTAAAATTTCCAGGATTCTTATCTACCCTAGCTGATAACAATAGCTGGTGTCTGTAACTCAATATGGTAAGTAATTCCTCCGGTGAGTTGGGAGTAGTACTCATTTCGCTCTTATTTGAGACAATCTTATAGGTTCCCAAAACGTCATGCGAATCTTCATTTCTCTTTAATAGTGGTTGTTGGGTCTGAATAATTTGCTTTGCTTCCGCCACTTCGAACACGGTACCCTCGATGTAATTTGAAAAGTAACTTTCAAAAAATGCAAAATTCCGGTAAGACTTGTTACTTATGTTTTGCTCTTCCCTGTATTTGAACTCTTGTTGAGTCAATTCCTGAAACAACATTTCGAATAAACTAATCCTGGCAGGATCATAAGGATTACCAAATGCCCGTGCGGCAGCTACCGGAGATTTTAATATAGTAGACGGATGCGTTGTGAGTAGTGCACTGATTATCTTGTTTAGTTTATCAAACTCGGGTTGCATATTTAATTCCTTAGCTATGATCCTGGCTCGGTCTCTTACTTTATTCAGCTCTTGTTCTCCGTTTACCCTTATAATTTGTTCTAGACGATCTTCGATTTCAGGAAATGTTAACGTTTTTGAATCAGGCCCTGGTTTTCTTGAGACCTGTAGGTTCTCCAAAAATGCCCGTTCACGTTGAGAAGCATATAACTCCCCAGATAACGGGTTATCTCCTTCTATTGGCCCGATACCTTTCAAAAAGTGAATAATTATGCCTGGAAGTTCAATTTTCTTGGTGTATTTATACGTAAGGAATATCTGACCGGCACTCGTAGGTTTAAATTCAAGTGCAGAACGATGGCTTAACACCGCTCTTGGATATAATTTCCCAAGAACAGAATACAGATTTCTTCTTATGATAGCTGCTGGACTATCGTCGAAATTAGCCGAATATAGTCTAGGTGCTATTTTTCGAATTTCTCCTTCTTTTTTCAGTTTTGAAACATACCTTGAAATAGTTGGATCAGAAGAGCTGTATATAATTTCTTGTAAGTGGATTGGTATTTTTTTTTCCATTATAGAACAGATTTAAGGTCAATATGACAAATAATTTCTATTATTAATGATATTTGCACAAATATTTTCTATGATAGTGAAAATCAATTTTTGCAAATATTTTCCATTACAAGTGCTCTCAATACCGAATTAGATAAATATTTTCCACTATAAACATTAAAATTGACAATATTTTCTATTATAAACAAATCATCTAGAAGATGGGTTAATACGACCTATCTGTGAAAACCATCAGAAGTTTCAAACACCAAACAATTCAAAGCAGTTTAAAAAATCAACTTTGGGTAGACTACTTAAGAGACAAACCCAGGTAGTTCTTCATATAACTCCTGTGCTACCACTCCCTCCACATTGAGTTTTCTGTACCCGAAGTCACCAATCTGCTGATAGTATGGGTTTTCATTCTGGATGCCTCAATAGGCTTCATCAAACGTTCAATAGCTTCATTTTCCAGTCTTGGGCTATAGCAGAACAAAAACCTATTCAGTATTCAGCCATGACCAAAAAAAGGGGATCTCTCCCCTCTTTCTAAAATGGACATTCCATCAGAATATAATCCACCGCCTTCTGGGCTTTGCTGGCCGCCTCGATCAGCAGTTGCTTATCATTTCGTAGTTCGTTCAGCCAGTGTTGGATATACGCTGCCGAGTTTTCCAGCAGGTTCTGATCCAATATCCCGGTAAGGCTATTTAGATACCCTGCTCCCATCTCACCTATCAGTTCCTCTTTTTTGTAATTCTCAGACGCAAACTGTTGTGGTTCTGAAATCCCAATTCTATTCAATCTGGAAGGGTGGCCTGTGCTGTGGACTAGCTCACGGTGGAGTACTCCAAAATATTCCCCAGCAGTTGCAAACAGTTTTTTCTCCGGCATCGTGATCTGATCCAGGTCTGCCCGGTAGTAAGCTGAGGAACCTGTATGAACCAACTCAGGAGCCCGGAGCATTTCCTCATAGATCTTCCGGCATTGTTCATTATCAGGTAGCGGCTCATCTCTGCTGATTTCGGGAAACTCCCAATCTATTCCCTCAATCTGTTCTATGGGAAATACTTTAAACTCTTTGAGAAAACCGGATTTACTCACCTGGTGACTTTGAGCTCTTAGGTCATGGCTTCGTGCCAACCTACAAAAAGGGGGAAAAGGAGGACCGAACGTCGAGAAATCTTCCTGTGGAAGATTGTAGTGAGGGGCCAGAATGCGGGAGGCACTGGTAGTGAATAAGCAGAGCTGGGAAAACCTGAAACGTAAGCTCAAAGGAATCACCAAGAAAACCTTGCCATACAGTTTTGAGGAAAGGCTTCAAAAACTCAGGGAGATATGGATGGGCTGGGTAAATAATTACCGGCTGGCCAGTATTCAGGCCAAGCTCAAACAACTCGACGAGTGGCTGAGAAATACGAAGTATTCATGAACACCATCGAAAATAAACTCAATGTGAATAAACCGCCTGCGATACTGTATCTGGTCCGCCGTGGCGGAGAAGAGTATGCATCCGACAAAACCATATTGATAGTTGAGTCCTGAATGTATAATGTTGCAGGATGAAAAAGACAAGCAACGAAGCGTACTATTCCCTGTTCTGTAAGTGGCAGGA
>NZ_JAXRUT010000046.1:0-21700 GCF_035156405.1 Algoriphagus aurantiacus
ACCGAAATTAATTCTTTCACTACTTTTCGGGAGGCTTTTCTCCCGTCCCAGCTCTCCGTTTCCGTCGTTTGGGAGTGCAAATATCCACCTTTTTATTTTAGCGGCAAGAAAAATAATCAAATTAATACCTCTTTCCTTATAACTACCTGAATACAACTGACAAAGATTTCTGAAAAATAAAAAATCAATATCGCCCAAGAAAATTAATCAATTCAAATCACAAATTCCACCAAAACACCAGTTACTAAAACACTCTTCTGAACTAACGAAAATCGACTTAGTATCTAAAGGTTGGAAGTGGCGGATATTTCTTTTTGCTTGGATCCTTAGAAGAAAAAACATACCTAACAGAAACCTCATGAGCACCTCCTGACACACTTTGCCCTAGTTTTGAAATAGAATAATCAAAACTATATCCAAAATCTAATCCTGATTCCAACTCAACTCCAATAAGACCAATCAAGGATTCATTATTTGGTAAATTATACTTAGTGGGAAGGCCTCTGTACCACAATCCAAGAATCAACGGCTCGAAATAAAACTCTGCCCCAATGTCTAGCTGGTCAAAAACACCCTGTGATTTGTAATTAAATGCAAGGGCAAGAGACCTCTCCTGATCTGTATTATTGAAATAATCATTGATATTCCCTGGAGCAAGATTAAACCTTACTCCTCCATGAAATGAATATTTAATAGGGAGTCTATTTGAGTTTATTTCCAAATAGCTGATCTGGGGCTCCAACAAATGAAAAGCTGAGACACCAAACCAAAACTTATCTTCATAATATAAGAGTCCAGTATTCAAGTCAAATGCTCGGAACCGACTGTCCCCAGAAAAACCTTCCCCCGGCTCACCTACTACTACTCCTTTGTCTAAATCTAATTGGGTTCCTAAAATAACTTGGTCAAAAAGAACATCTCTAGACAATAAACTTCCCTGTGCTCCCACATGGAGAAATCTCTTTTCTCCCAGTCGAAGTCGATAGCTATATACTAAACCGATTTCATTGGTAGTACTCTGACTGAAAGATTCTCTTGCACCCGATACAATTAGCCCAAATCCAGAATTATACTTTTCGGAAAAATGATCTGCATAGGTCGTATAGGCAATGAAACTCTGATCCAAAGCAGGCCATTGGTTTCGAAAGTTAACTCCCAGTCGTGTAAGCCCGGTACTTCCGGCGAGCGCTGGGTTTAGATAGAAAGGATTGGCATAAAACTGAGAATACTGCACATCTTGACTGAAAGCTTTAGCAGCCGACAAAAGTAGAAAAGCAAAAATTAGGTAAAATCTCGCCATCATCTGATTAACTTGAATTTACCTGCCTTAGTAACCTTTTCCCCATCTGTAGCTACACCGTTATATCGATATACGTAAATGCCTGCGTCCAATAGTCTCCCATCTAATTTCCCATCCCAACCCGTTGTTTTCAAATCATCAGTTTGAAAGATCAAATCTCCCCAAGTATTAAAAATCAATAGTTCGGCTGAAACTAACCCCTTATATTTTGGAAGGAAAAATTGATTAGTCTCACTTAAAGGCGTGAAGCCTGTCGGGAACATTACTCTATAGCTTCGCAAAATTGAAACTCTTTTAATCATAGAGGCTTCACATCCCCACTCATTAGTAATAGAAAGCGTCACGTCAAAGTCACCTTTTTTACCATAAACATGCGTTGGTTTTTTCTCAGTAGATACCGATCCATCGCCAAAATCCCAATTCCAGCTTTCAGCATCTTCGGAAGATATATCTGTAAATTGAAATACATCATCAGGAAAAAAGCCGCCATCCTCCTCGCCTTTGACTCCTGTCCCTTGAATTTCAAATGCGAAATCAGCTAATAGATCCTCCTCAAGTATCATAATTTGCAGTGTTTCTGGTGAGGAATAACAATCCAAATCAGCATGTTTGATCTGAAGCTCAAATTCTCCTGATAGAGAAACTTCTCTCATTTCATCATCCAAATAGCTTTGTCCAGCACCAGTTAACTTATAATCATATGTAATCGGTTCGTAATTCGAAATACTTTTAGTCACATCCACAGGCTGATCTGGCGTACAACCTACTACTGGCGAGGTGAAAGCAAAATCTGGGAATTCCGGAAAACTCACCAAAATCGAATTGGAGATAGCTGGGCAGTTTTTACGATTATATACTTTTACCAAATATTCACCTACAGTATTCGCTGAGTACTGCTCCGAGGTAGCCCCTACTATCAATTCACCATCCTTGTACCATTCGTATCGCTCATAGATCTCATCTCCCTTGGAAGTAAAAGTCACCGACTCTCCTCCACACAATCTCACTTCTTCAACTAGGTTAGGATTTCCATTTACAAAAATACTGATAGGCTCAGGAGATTCTTGAATTTTCAATGTCATCGCATTTCCTACAGAGCTTTTGCCATAGTTATCCGTAATGGTATAATAAACAGTGACACTTTGATCCGTAAAACCTTCATTTGGAAAAAAAGTAAAATCACCTCCATTTGTCCCTGCTTTAAAAGTGCCTTGAGGTAATTCTAAAACCCTATTCTCTTCACGGCATTTACCTTGGGCACAGATATCGTCACTTTCTCCTTCTATATCATCAGGTGATGCATAAAATTGCAAACACCTAATTTCACTATTTTCATTTGGGAGTATAACTTCTTCATCTGTGATGTAATAGGTGTTTTCCTGGCCTTCACAAGATGCAAAATCCGAAAAATCAACTCCCGATGGATTTTGTAATCCCTCATCATTGGATACCTCAACGACTAGATTTCTGATCTCATGAATGTTTGTCTCTCCTCCTGTGGAAGCAGCAAATCCAATTTTCAGGTTTTTTGGAGGTTCATATGGAAAAGGAATACCTGGAAAAACAGTAATTGTCCTAGGTTCATTTGCAATAGTAGTAACTACCATTTCCAATTTCAGAATATAGCCTACTCCTGGTGGGTTTGGCTCTAGCTCCAAAAATACTTTCCGATAGCCTGGGACGGCAGGATCTGTAATTCGCCCAGTTCCAGGACCGCCTGAACTCAACGGGAACTGATATTGCACATCTAGTGACAACCCAAGTGAGCCTGTTGGTGGGTCTAATGTCATTTTTCCACCGACAAATTCGTAACCATTTAGTCCAGATCCGCCTTTCCTAATCGAAATACTATTTGGGAATAATCCATTTCCACCTAAAAACCCTCCTATTTTATTCTCATTAGAATTACTATAATTACCAAAACTATCGAACCCTACACCCAAATACCCTCCTGTCATCCCAGGTTGATCATTCCTCTGGGCATATCCAAAAGAGCCTCCAAAACCACCTGTTCTGAAGTCTTGCACATCTGCATCAAATAAAAAAACGGTCAATCCATCTGCTCCACTTCCTCCATACATAAAGTACTCGAATGATGCTTTAATACCATAGGCAGGCGAAAAAGGAATATCTATATACACGTAACCGTTTTGCTCTCTTTGTGCATCAGTCAGACGAAGTACCCCACCTTCCAAACTTGCACTCCCTCCAAAAACCGTTTCAGCACCTAATGATTCTCGGTCTACAAATGTCTCACAGTAAGGAAACCCTACTTGTGAGTAAGAATTGTAAGACGCACATAAAAGTGCAATAGCTAAAAGTAAAAGTCTCAATTCTAGGCTAGGTTTATAATGGGAAAGCCAAAATACACTTTAAACACATAGAAATAAAAAAGCCCTCGATTAAAATCAAGGGCTTCAAGCAGTTTGAGCTTCGGTTAGCGCAGGATCGTTTGGATACGATCCGGGCCTACAGAAACCAGTTTGATTGGGACATTTAATTCAGTTTCCAAGTATTCTACATAATCCCTTAATTCAGAAGGAAAGTCCTCGTAGGAATGAATATTCTCAAGCGAGCAATGCCATCCTTTCATCGTTTTATAAACTGGAGTAACTTCTTGCTCGGTAATCTCAAAGCTCAATCTGTCAATTTTCTCTCCGGAAGGAAGTTCGTAATGTGTACAAACTTTAATTTCATTGAAGATATTCAACACATCTCCTTTCATCATAAATAGCTGGGTAACCCCATTGATCATGATAGAATATCGAAGTGCTGGCAAATCTAACCAACCGCATCTTCTTGGGCGACCGGTAGTACTTCCAAATTCGTTCCCCTCTCTTCTCATTTCTTCACCATCCGTGTCGAATAGCTCTGTGGGAAAAGGGCCGCTACCGACTCGGGTGCAGTAAGCTTTGAAAATACCAAAAACCTCACCGATTTTGGAAGGAGCAACTCCCAATCCCGTACATGCCCCAGCGGTCATTGTAGTACTACTGGTCACAAAAGGATAGCTCCCAAAGTCCACATCCAATAGAGATCCTTGAGCACCTTCAGCAAGAATTCTTTTGTTAGAATCGAGTGCTTCATTTACCACATATTCGCTGTCGATAAGATTCAGAGTCTTGAAAAACTCAACCGCAGAGAAGAATTGCTCTTCCATGCCAGGCAATTCATCCAAAGGATGGCTATAGAATGAAAGAGTGGTTTTATGCTTAGCAACGAGGGCTTCGTATTTCTCCTTGAAATCTGGACTTAGGATATCCCCTACACGAAGAGCGGTTCTTCCTATTTTGTCTTGGTAAGTTGGCCCTATTCCTTTTAGAGTAGAGCCGATTTTCTTATCGCCTTTGGATTTCTCCAAAGCTGCATCAAGAAATTTATGAGTCGGGATGATTATAGTGGCTTTCTTAGAGATCACCAGATTTTTCATGTAATCAATGGAGAATTTACCCAATCCATCGATTTCCCTTTTAAGAACAATTGGGTCTAACACCACCCCATTTCCTATGATATTAAGTATCTGTGAGCGAAAAATCCCAGAGGGAATTTGATGCAAAACATGTTTTATCCCATCAAACTCTAAAGTGTGCCCAGCATTCGGACCACCTTGAAAACGGGCTACAATTTCATATTTAGGCGCTAATACGTCTACTATTTTTCCTTTTCCTTCATCTCCCCACTGGAGACCTAGAAGTACATCCATCTTCATTTGATGTGCGGTCTTATCTGTTACACTTGACTTTTTGAAGCGTGAAATTTGCGATAAGCCCATAGAAAACCAAGGGAAAGATTGTAATTATTTCGAATCAGTCAGATTAACGTAATAATAGTACATCACATCTTCACCTGGTTGATCTTTGGCCCTGAACATCAAACCATACTTGGTGTTCAAATAATTAGGTGAAAGATCTGGGTTCAAACCAGTCAGGTTAAACTCTTCAATTTTCTGAAAATCGACATCAAAAACTTCAAGAAAATAGTTTGAATCTTTCCCACCCTCTCCCTTAACTAATCTTACAAATTTATTCAAGTCTTTTAAAAAAATCATAGGTCCATAGCGCACCTGACCGCGCCAGGATTTCTCCAATTCATCTAACAATTCAAAAGAATCTACCTCATCCGCATAATTCTGAGGAAGAGTTTTTTTGGAAGGGAATGAATTGGAAGTCGAAGTAAACACTTGATAATTTTCCGATTCCAAATTATAGACTAAAATATCACTGAAGGAGGGATAGCTAACTAGCAATCGATTACCTACCACACTGAGTTGAGGCTCATCATTTCCTCCCATGATTAAGTTATTGGCTCTTACTTTGAATCTTAACAGGAAATAATTTATGGAATCCAAAGACACCGGCAGGAAATACATCGAGTCAAGTTTTGAATCATACCCCACCACCCTGATTTTTTTGTCATTATCATACACGAAATACCCTACACCTGAGTTTATATCAATTCCGTTAAATTCATGGGAAACGTTTTTAAAGAGAGGAACAGAGATAGCTGTGAATTCCTCTTCCCCAAATATTCCGTATTCATGCATAAATTTCATAGATACTTCTCGAGTCTGCCTATGTTGATTAAAAAACTGCTGTGAGTTCATAAAGACTATATGGTCTTTAGTTGTAAAAAATGAGAAGACATTACCTACTCCGTATGGACCTTCGGTATCTAAGATATCTCCATCTTTTATCCAGGCAGAGTCAGAGGACAAAAAAATACTGTCTAGCGAATGGGCGTACGAGTTAAAAATTACCCCTTTGCTTTGTGAGGAGTCCAGCGAGACAAAGTAGATTGGCTCAGGAGTCGGTCCCCCCTCACCAATTATGAATTCCTTCCGATCAGAAATAGTCAAAAAAACATTTTGTTCAGATACTTTCTTTTCAGAACAAGAACTAAAACAAATAACTACATAGAAAAGGAAACTACATTTGCTTTTTAAATTCATCTATTGAGTCAAAAACCGTAAAAATATTGTTAAGCTTTGTGATTATCAGCAATTTCTTCACATGCTCAGATGGTGCCGTCAAGTAGACTTCTCCATCTTTATTTCTCATTTTGGTAAGCATGGTAATCAAAAGTCCAATACCGCTGGAGCTGATATATCTCACCTCACTAAGATCAACCACGAATTTTTTTACTCCTTCTTCCACTGCATCGGAAACAACCTCTACCAGTTTGGGACCCATTTCATCCCCAATCAAATCACCCTGAATAAAAAGGTAATTGGCGAGCTCATCTTTACTTGTATTATATGTCAATTTCATAAGATTATAATTTGTCTTTCAATGGCCATTACCTGTCCCGAAAATCGTGATAGCCTGTCCCGAACTAGTTTCGGGAGAATCTCGCATTAGGAATAATCATTCACCGGGTGATGCTTGAGCCATACTCGATTTCATGGAGTTGCTACTTTTCTGTTATCACAATTCTCTTTAGTACAATTACCGTACAGTATTAAGGAGTGATGAAGGACTTTGAAGTTTAAAATTTCACCTACTGTATTCTGAATATTTTGGATTCTAGGATCACAAAATTCAAGCACCTGACTACAATCAGTGCAGATGAGGTGGTCATGCTGCTTGAAACCATATGATTTTTCGAACTGAGCTAGGTTTTTACCAAACTGATGCTTGGTCACTAAGTCACATTCTACCAAGAGATCGAGTGTATTATAAACAGTCGCTCGACTTACTCGGTAATTCTTGTTTTTCATACTGATGTAAAGTGACTCAACATCAAAATGACCTGTTCGGCTATAAATTTCTTCGAGGATTGCATAGCGCTCCGGAGTTTTTCGGAGCTTCTTTGTCTCAAGGTAAGCTGTAAATATCTTTTTTACCTCTTCGAAGTGTGTAGTATTCAAAGGCATTAGCTGGGTATTTTTTCAAATATAACTTTTGTAAGTAAGAAAAGATTCATTGCATCAATCAAACCTTGAAACCTTTAAGATACCATCTACTTCAATCAGATTTTCTATCAATTTGTCAAGGTGCTCTGTACTGTGCACATAGAGCTTGATCGTACCTTCAAAAATCCCTGCATCTGAATCCACTGTAATAGAACGCATATTTACTTTTAGTTCATTTGAAATCACCTTAGTGACATCATTTATCAATCCTACCCTGTCCGTACCCAGAATTCGCAAACCGGCCAAGAAGGCAATTTCTTTCTGACTTGTCCATCTTGCTTTAATAACACGGTTACCATGATTGGAAAGCAATTCCAATGCGTTTGGGCAGGAAGTACGATGAATTTTGATTCCTTCATTTACAGTCACAAATCCAAAAACATCATCCCCGGGAATAGGGTTACAGCATTTGGCCAAAATGTAATCCACCACATCCATATCCTCTCCGATCAGTAATTGATCATGGTCTGGACCTTTGAGGCTTTTTATCTCTTTGGTAAAAGAAGACTCGTCCCGCACTTTCTCTTGAGTAGACTTATTCTGAAGCTTTTGGGTTGCTTTAAAATCCTTGAATGATTTAATCGAGGTAGGATCTATAGCTCCAATTCCTACTCGGAAGTAAAATTCATTTGCGGTCTTAAGCTCGAAAAAAGCCCTCAGTTTTTCCACAGATTCAGAATTAAATTCCATCTTCATCTGCTTCATCTTACGCTGTACAATCTCTTTTCCATCAAGAATTGCAGATTTCTTATCCTCCCTAAGCGCGTCCTTGATCTTGGCTTTTGCCCTAGAGGTGACGACATTATGTAACCAATCCTCCGTAGGTTTTTGCTTATTAGAAGTCAGGATCTCCACCTGATCACCATTTTTCAACTTATGCGAAATAGGCACTAGGCGCTGATTGACTTTTGCCCCGATGCACTTCGCTCCTACTTCGGTGTGAATCTCAAAAGCAAAATCCAATGCAGTTGAGCCAAATGGTAGGACTTTAAGATCTCCTTTTGGAGTAAATACAAATACTTCGTCATGGAAGAGATTCCCTCTGAAATCATCCATGAATTCAATAGCATTCCCATCGTTAGACTCCAGTAAACCCCGTACTTGAGTTATCCAATCGTCAAGTCCGGAAGGTCCTTTTGAATTCTCTTTATCTTTGTATTTCCAATGTGCAGCATATCCTCGCTCAGCGATTTCATCCATCCTTTCAGTACGAATCTGCACTTCCACCCATTGGCCTGTACCACTCATTACAGTAGTGTGGAGTGATTCATAGCCATTCGAACGTGGAGTACTTATCCAGTCTCGAAGTCTATCTGGGTTTGGTCTATAAAAATCAGTGACGATGGAATATACCTGCCAGCAATCCGCTTTTTCATTTTCTAAGTCACTTTCTAAAATAATCCGGATAGCAAACAGGTCATAGACTTCCTCAAAAGGAATCCCCTGCTTCTTCATTTTATTATAAATAGAAAAGACTGATTTGGGTCTTCCTTTAATCGTGAAATTCAAACCTATTCTTTCCAGCTCATCTTCTATTGGCAGGATGAAACTGCGGATGAATTTATTCCGATAGGATTTTGACTCATTGATTTTGAAAACGATGTCTTTGTATGTGGCAGTGTCAGTATATTTAAGATAAAGATCTTCCAACTCAGATTTGATCGCATAAAGCCCGAGTCTGTGCGCCAGGGGCGCGTACAGATACATCGTCTCGGATGCGATTTTAAGTTGCTTGTGTCGTGGCATACTGGCCAGCGTCCTCATATTATTGAGTCTGTCAGCAAGTTTGATCAGAATCACACGCACATCATCGGAAAGTGTGAGGAGCATTTTACGGAAATTCTCTGCTTGCTGAGAACTTCCATATTCGAAGACTCCAGCGATTTTGGTCAGACCATCAATAATAGTCATTACTTTATAGCCAAACTCTCGCTCGATGTCCTCAAGCTCCCAATCAGTATCCTCCACTACATCATGAAGCAAAGCAGAAACGATCGAGGTAGTTCCCAAACCGATTTCTTCCACACAGACCAATGCCACCTCCAGTGGGTGATAGATATAAGGTTCGCCAGACTTACGTCTCATGTCTTTATGTGCATCCAGAGACACATTGAAGGCTCTTTTTATTAGTTTAGCATCACCATCTTTAAGAATTGGCTTTGCGTGTCTCAATAGCCTGCGGTAGCGTTTGAGTATTTCTTTTCTTTCTTCTTCTATGTCCACTTCAATCATACAGGAGGAATTTAATACAAAAATGTACAGAGACTCATTTTGTATCAAATGTTAATTTTTTTTTTTAGTATGCTATTGCATTTTATTTATTAGTACCTACATTTGCATCCACAATTCGATTTGGAAACTTTATTCTATTCTGATTTGTACGTATTGCGGATGTGGCGAAATTGGTAGACGCACTAGACTTAGGATCTAGCGCCGCGAGGCATGGGGGTTCGAGTCCCTCTATCCGCACAAAATACCGAACCCTCAATCACTCAACTGCCTTCAACTGCAGGAAAGGGATTGGGGGTTTTTAGTTAATCTTCATTATTAAATTTAGAGCTTTGGAAATCACACAAGACAAGCATTCAGCAAATCAAGCTTCAATTAAAATTAAATTAAACGAAGCAGATTACCAACCTAAGGTTGACGCAAAACTTAAGGACTTTGCCAAAAAATCTAACATCAAAGGATTTAGACCTGGAAAGGCTCCTCTTTCAATGGTGAAAAACATGTATGGCACTTCTGTACTTGTGGAAGAGATCAATACTATCCTTAGTGAATCACTGAATACTTATTTGAAAGAGCAAACTTTCAAAATCCTTGGCGATCCACTTCCACAAGACCAGAATAGGACAATCGACTGGAAAACTCAAAAGGATTTCGAATTTGACTACAAAATCGGATTCGTAGAGTCAGTTGACCTTACACTTGATCCAAAAATCAAAGCAACAAAATACGCCATCAAAGTAGACAATAAGTTGATCAATGAAACTCTTGACAACCTAAAGTCTCAGTATGGCAACAGCACTAACCCTGAAGTTAGTGAAGAAGGTGATCGTATCTATGGTGACCTAAAAACTACCGAAGGTGACTTCGAAAAAACTGTTTCTTTGGATCTGACTAAAATCACTAAGAAACTTGCCGGTAATTTCATCGGCGTAAGCAAAGAAGCTGTCATAGAATTCGAAGCTAAGGATGTGAAAAAAGGTCAGTGGGAGGAGGCTTTCGGCCTAAGTGAAGAAGAGTCTGATACTATCGACGGAGCGTTGACCTTGACAGTGAAAAATATTAACAGAACTGAGACTGCTGAAATGAACCAAGAGTTCTTCGATAAGATCTTCGGTCCTGATGTAGTGAAGTCCGAAGAAGAATTCATCACTAAAGTACGTGAGACGCTTCAAGCCAATTACGACAAGGAATCCAAAGTATTTACTGAGGAGGAATTAAAGAAAGTATTGAGAGATGCTGCTACAGTAGATCTTCCAGAAGCTTTCTTGAAAGAGTGGCTGATGATCGCCAATGATGGCAAAGTGACTGAAGCAGATATTGAGAAAGAATTTCCTATCTACGCAAAGCAATTAACTTGGTCTTTGATCTCTAACGAGATTGCTACTAAGAATGAAATCAAGGCTGAGCATGAAGAAGTGATCGAGAAAACCAAGCAGATGGTTCGTGAGCAATTTGCAGCTTCAGGTCTTGGAGCACAGATGGAAGACAGCATGGAAATGTTCGTTGATAATTACCTGAAAGGTGAAGAAGGTCAGAACTATATGAATATGCTTACTTCGATTCAGAACGAAAAAGTACTTGCTTTTGCTATGGACAAAATAAGTTTGCAAGAAAAGGAAATAAGCATTGATGAGTTCAAGGAACTTTTAGACAAGTAAATCGCTTAAAAAAAAGTCCTTATATAAGGGCTTTTTTTATTTTTGCTTACCACAACAAACTCGAAAGATGATTAACAAAGAAGAATTCCGTAAATACGCCATTCATAATCAAGGCGTAAGTGGTACTGCTTTTGATCAGTACACTCAGCATATTGAAAATATGACTCGCTCTGTAATCGAAGAGCGACCTCAGAATTTCAGAGAAATTGACGTATTCTCTAGATTGATCATGGACCGTATCATTTTCCTGGGAACAGGAGTAGATGATCATATTGCTAATATTATCGTAGCACAACTCCTTTTCCTAGAATCAGTAGATTCTAAGAAAGATGTATTACTTTATGTCAATAGTCCAGGAGGATCGGTGACTGCCGGTCTTGGTATTTATGACACGATGCAATTTATCAGCCCTGATGTAGCGACTATTTGTACAGGAATCGCTGCTTCCATGGGTGCTGTGCTACTTGCAGGTGGTGCCGCAGGTAAAAGATCGGCACTAAAGCATTCCAGAGTGATGATTCACCAGCCTTCAGGCGGTATGCAGGGAAAATCCACAGATATGGAGATTTCCTTGAAGCTTATACTATCCATGCGTGAAGAATTGTATGAGATTCTTGCTAACCATACTGGTAAAACTCCAGAAGAGATAGAGAGAGATTCCGAAAGAGATTATTGGCTTAAGGCCTCCGAAGCGAAAGCTTACGGACTTATCGATGAAGTATTAGTTAAAAAACCAAAATAATGGCTCAAGTTACCTGCTCCTTTTGCGGTAGAAACAAGAAAGATGTAGATCTAATGGTGTCAGGCATATCGGCACACATATGTAATTTCTGCATTGATCAAGCTCACATGATTCTTGGCGAAGAAGATAAAGCCAAGAAACCAGGTGATGCAAAACCAAAAATTAAACTCAAAAAGCCCAAGGAACTTACCGCGTATCTTGATCAATATGTAATTGGTCAGGAAGACGCTAAGAAAGTTTTGACGGTAGCTGTTTACAACCATTACAAGCGCCTTTTCCAAAAGGATGAAAATGATGATGTGAAGATTGAGAAATCTAATATTATTATGGTGGGTGATACCGGAACAGGCAAAACCTATTTAGCTAAAACACTGGCTAAGACCCTTGAAGTACCTTTCTGCATCGCTGATGCGACAGTATTGACCGAAGCTGGCTATGTAGGAGAGGATGTGGAAAGTATCTTGACAAGATTGCTACAGGCAGCAGACTACAATGTAGAAGCTGCTGAACGAGGCATCGTATACATAGATGAGTTGGATAAAATCGCAAGAAAATCCGACAACCCTTCCATCACAAGAGATGTAAGTGGTGAAGGTGTACAGCAGGCTATGCTGAAATTATTGGAAGGCACGATGGTGAACGTACCGCCACAGGGTGGCCGAAAGCATCCTGATCAGAAAATGATTGCTGTAAACACTGAGAATATTCTCTTTATCTGCGGCGGAGCATTTGATGGAATAGCAAGACATATCGGTAAGCGACTGAATACTCAGCCTATGGGATTCAGTAAAGCGGCAGCTGATGCTATAGCAGATCGAGAAAATTTACTTCAGTATGTAACAGCTCAGGATTTGAAAGCTTTTGGTTTGATTCCAGAATTGATCGGAAGACTTCCTGTTTTGACGCACCTGGATCCTCTCCATGCGGATGCATTGAAAAGAATTCTTACTGAACCTAAGAATGCATTAGTGAAGCAATACGCAAAGCTTCTCAATTATGAAGGAGTTACAGTTACTTTCGAAGAAAGTGGCATTGATTTCATTGTAGAGAAAGCGGTGGAGTTCAATCTTGGAGCAAGAGGACT
The DNA here is from genome assembly GCF_035156405.1 of Algoriphagus aurantiacus. Lineage (NCBI taxonomy): Bacteria > Pseudomonadati > Bacteroidota > Cytophagia > Cytophagales > Cyclobacteriaceae > Algoriphagus > Algoriphagus aurantiacus. Next base: position 12,925 of record NZ_JAXRUT010000046.1, read on the forward strand.
GAGATCAATTTGTGAAGCGATCATCACTGATGCGATGTATGACATCCCATCTGATGATTCTATCAAGGAATTGATTATTGATGCGAAATATGCACATGAAAAATTTGACAAATCGAAGTTTAAGCGACTTCAAGTAGCTTAATATTAAAACCCTGTTTCAACTGAGACAGGGTTTATTTTTTGCTTAAACTATCCAGAATAAGCTCAGCTGTAGTTTTCGAAGCACTACTTTCTCCGATTTGCTCTTTGATCAAATCATAGCCCTGAAGCATGTGGCCCTTATAAACCTGATTGCCGAGAATTTGCTGCAACTCAACTTTCAGATTAGGAATAGAAAAATCATTTTGGATCAGCTCCTTAACAACTTCTTTATTGGCAATCAAATTGACTAAAGAAATGTATGGGACACGAATCAAATTTTTGGCAATCGCATAAGAAATGGAACTCGTACGGTACACCACTACCTGGGGAACTCTGAATAAGGCTGTCTCTAATGTAGCGGTACCCGAAGTAACTACCGCTGCAATAGCATGGGATAAAAGATCATAGGTTTGATCGTAGATCACGTGAATACCGGCATCAACTCCTCTTTGGTAGATATCAATTCCAAGATCCTTAACTCCGGCGATCACAAATTGAGCATTTGGGAATTCTCTCACCAAAGCAATCATACGATCCAACATAGCATTGATCTCTTGCGCACGGCTGCCAGGTAATAACGCAATTATAGGTTGATAACTCAACTCATTCTTTTGGAAGAAAAATTCATGAGGGACGAACTTGGAAATCTCATCAAGGAGTGGGTTTCCGACATAATGAATTTTTATGTCATACTTTTCAAAAAACTCAGGTTCAAAAGGTAAGATAGAATAAATCTGATCTGTAAAAGCCTTGAGTTTTAACGCTCGCTTTTGATTCCAAGCCCACACTTTCGGAGGAATATAATAATGAACCGAAATGCTATTTTCTTTAGCGAAAGCAGCAATCTTCATATTGAATCCACCGTAATCGACTAGTATAATGGCTTCTGGTGCAAATGATAAAATATCCTTCTTTACCAATCTTAGGTATTTTAGCACTTTCCGAAATCCCAATACCACCTCCAAAAACCCCATCACCGCTACTTCCCCATAATCAACAGCCAATTCCACTCCTGCATCTTTGGAGTAGCTTCCACCCATACCACGAATGTTCAAATTTGGATTTTGCCCTAAGAGTGACCGAACCAAATTAGAGGCATGAAGATCCCCAGATCTCTCGCCTGAGATGATGTAGAGTTTTTTTGGTTCAGTCAAATTATGGTTAGTTGTAAGTTGTAATTATTGTAGCTCACTGGTTCAAGGTCTCCTGACTTGGCACTTTATCAAGGCAGTCTGAAGACTTGCTCCATTCAAAGCCATAGTGAGAAATCTATTTAAAAGTTAAAAACACCATATATATAAAACATAATACTTCTTACTCCCTCCATTGCAAAAATCACTCACCATAGTACTCCACAAAATTCCTCGGTGTCTCATACAAAGTAAGCTTGTGTAAGCCCCCTTGCGAAGTGATCTCCTTCACGGCAGGTTCAAGGATTTTCCAAAATTCCATGATAAGATTTTCGCAACTGGCTAACTTACCTTGCATAAAATCTACATCGACATTCAGGTTTTTATGATCCACCTTATCAATCACTAGATTTCGGATAATAGTGCTCAGCTTTTTCAGATCCACTACAAATCCCGTATCTGGATCAGGCAACCCTTTTACCATCACAATCAACTCAAAGTTATGACCATGCCAGTTGACATTAGCGCAGGGGCCAAAGACTTCTTTATTTTTATCATCTGACCACTTCGGGTTCCAAAGTTTGTGGGCAGCATTGAAGTGTTCTTTTCTACAAACGTAAATCATCTCTAATAGTAATTGGCGACAAAGTTAACCAGAAGATGCGGAATATGGAATTCATCTATTTTATTAACAGATATGAAGTCAGCATGACTGGCCTGTTGTTAGCTATGGGAGCTGATTCAGCTATTATAGTATATGCTCCCCACATTAGGTTTCTATCGTCGATATATTGCCCATATTATCACCATTATGTCCCAACAATTTCCCGAAACTGTCCTAAAAACACGGGAAATGCAGAAATTAGTAATTTTATATTAACAAAAGTTTGGAAAAATTAGGAGCAGAGGAAGTTTACCTATCCACACTGCCTAAAATAGCCAATCATATATGGTACTGCTGCGTGTTCTAAAACAAAGGAATAGTCTAAAAAAGCTCATTGAACGTTAATTACCACTGTTTTAATAGCTTAATATCAGTATCCCTTTTTCTTTGCTTTTACCCAAGATATAAAATCTATACTCCCGATATGGGATAAACGGGAATCCAGTTTAGTCAAATGCAAGAAGTGAGGTTCTTGGTGGCATTATATTAGGAGATAAGAAATCCAGATTTAACGTTCATTAAATTCTTTGTCTCCTTTAACTAACTAGGAAAACAAGAATTTCGGGAATGACCTTTCATTAACAAAAACCCATTTTTACCGCTCAATAATCAACTAAGAAATTCCTATAAATAGGTAATCTGAAGGGAAGAATAATGATTCATTTTCTGGGCTATCCTTTTGCACAAAAATTAGTAGGATGATTATTTCGTACGATTACTGTAATTAATCTTGTTTGACTCTATGATAACTAATTCTATGAAGTTAATTTATACCAAAACCCAGGGCCAAAGAATAGTGCGCTTTCTGCCATTTCTTCTGCTGATTTTATCCATGAGCTTTTGTAAGGAAAAAGAGGTAGAAGATCAAGGTTTGACCCTTCCGTACATTACGCTCAAGGAAGAAGATGCCGCAGTACCCTTTCAATATCTGGGCTCAATAGAGGGGACAGAAGACGTGGAAATCCGACCTCAGGTGGATGGGATCGTGGAAAAATTTCATGTGGATGAAGGTCAGTATGTCAAAAAGGGTCAGCCTCTAATGGACATTAATCAGCAACCCTATTTGGAGGATGTCAGAAACGCCAGCGCAAATGTACAACTAGAGGAAGCTAAACTCAGAAAGGCAAAAACTGAACTGGACCGCCTACAGCCCTTGATTGATAATGCAGTGATCTCAGAAGTCCAGCAAAAAACCGCTCAGGCTGATTATGAAGTTGCTCAAGCTTCCTTGGAGAAAGCCAAGGCTGCGGAAGCTAACATGAGGATCAAGTTGGAATTTACGACCATAAAAGCACCGGTAAGTGGATTTGTAGGAAGATTCCCGAAGTCAGTGGGTAATGTAGTGAAGCAAACAGATTCTGAGCCACTCACTGTATTATCCAATGTGAATGATATCTACGTTTATTTTTCGATGAGTGAATCGGACTATCTACTCTATCAGCGTATGAAAATGGATACGAGTTCTAAATCGATGAAGATGAATCCAAATGTAAAGTTAGTTCTGGCTGATGGATCCATTTACGATCACCCAGGTATCGTAGATGCCACGTCTGGACAGATTGATCGAGCAACCGGATCTATTTCACTACGCGCTAAGTTTAGAAACCCAGACACGCTACTCAGGCTGGGTAATACCGGAAAGATATTAATGGAACAGATATATCCGAAAGCTGTGATGATCCCACAGGGTGCTACAGTTTCTATCCAGGACAAGAAGTTTGTGTTCGTTTTGAAGGATGACAATACCGCAGAAAGGAGAGAGATTGAAATCGAAGGGATATCCGGAAACAATTACATTGTAAAAGATGAAACACTATCAGCAAATGATAGAATCATCACCTCAGGACTAGACAAGTTGGCCAACGGCGTTAAAGTCAATCCAATTACCAGAAATAGAATTCCTGAGTAGGGTTATTTTTTGATGCCTCTTTAATGAAACCCAGCACTAGAATCTTCCAAAAATGATAAAGAAAATTATAGATCAGCCCGTCGTGGCGATGGTAATTTCCATTCTCTTGGTCTTAGCCGGAATAATGGGAATAAGAAGCCTTCCGGTAGAGCGATTCCCAGAAATAGCCCCTCCTAGTGTAAATGTAAGTATCAAATATCCAGGAGGAAATGCCGAAACCATAGCAGGTTCAGTCCTTCTTCCATTGGAGGAAGCCATCAATGGTGTAGAAGGCATGACTTATATAAGTTCCTCTGCCACCAACGCTGGGACAGGTACTATTAACGTGTACTTTAAACCTGGTACGAACCCGGACATTGCTGCTGTAAACATCCAAAACAGAGTTTCTGAAGTCACTGAATTTCTTCCCCCTGAGGTGGTAGAAGCAGGGATATCGGTTATGAAGAGGCTAAAAGGAAGCATCATGACCATTAACTTTTATAGTGAAAACCCTTCCTATGATGAGACTTTCCTTCAAGCCTACATCAGACGTGATATACGGCGGGAACTCAAACGAGTAGAAGGTATCGCGGAAGCTTCCATTTTAAGGCAACGGGATTATGCTATGCGCGTTTGGCTGATGCCGGAAAAAATGGCTTTGTATGGGCTCACTCCTGATGATGTGATCAAACAGATACGGGATCAGAGTTTTGAGGCAGCACCTGGAAAATTCGGAGAAGATTCTGAAGGCGTGTTTGAAACGGTCATCCGCCATGAAGGGAGATTTAGTGTTCCTGAACGCTACGAAAATCTGGTGATCAAAGCCACAAACGACGGGTCCATACTTCGGTTGAAAGATGTGGCCAGACTAGAATTTGGAGCTTCCAACTACGCCAGTGACAACAAAGTAGACGGCATGCCAGGAGTGACTATGGACATCGTCCAGATGAGTGGATCCAATGCCAAGGAAATTGATGAGCGGGTAAGGGGGGTATTAGAGGAGCGCGCAAGATTCTTCCCTGAAGGCATGAAATACGATATTTCTTACAGTGTCAGAAAACAAATTGATGAATCAATGAGCCAAGTGGTTAAAACACTGATTGAGGCTTTCTTGCTGGTTTTTCTAGTCGTATTTATCTTTTTACAAAATTTTAAAGTCACTTTTATTACAGCCATCACCATTCCTATCTCTTTATTGGGAACCTTCTTTTTCCTCCAACTGATCGGCAGTACTATGAATGTTCTCAGCATGTTTTCCATGGTATTGTCCATAGGGATAGTTGTAGATAACAGTATAGTGGTAATAGAGGCCATCTATGAGAAAATGCATAAGCATGGCATGAAGGCGCGACAAGCGGTAAATGAGGCCATGGATGAGATTACTGGAGCGATTATATCAATTACCGTTGTCATTTCAGCGGTATTTCTTCCTGTAGGATTTCTAAGTGGTCCGGTTGGGGTATTTTATCAGGAGTTTGCCTACACGATCATCATTGCAGTTGTGATTTCGGCTGTCATATCACTTACCCTTGGACCTGTGCTTATCATATTATTTTTTAAGGAACGACCTCGGCCAAAGAAGAAAGTGAGGGTCATAGAAAACATCAGTGGTTCGAGATCTATGAAAAAGATCAAAGTACTTAGGGATACTGGGCTAAGAAAGTTTGATACTGTGTTTGATAGATTTGTGGCAAAATATGTAACTATGGCAAAGTGGGCCATCGTACATAAATGGTTATCCTTGGGAGCACTTGCTCTCATTACTGCAGCAACAGTATTTCTGTCGGGTATGGCTCCTAAGGCATTTATACCCACAGAAGATGATAGCTTCCTTACCTTATCCCTAGCCATGCCTCCGGCATCATCCTTATTTAGAACATCAGAGGCGCTACTTCAGGCCGACTCTATTTTAAAGGAGCACCCGGCTGTCGCAGGAATCAATACTGTGGCTGGGAACAACGTAGTGGACAATGCTGCCAGTACCTCATATGGCATGGCTTATATCAAACTTAAAGACATACCAGAGCGTGGGGAAATCAAAGAATTGGAAGCTGTGATTGCAGACATCACTGCAAAGCTTTCGTCTCATATCGTCGACGCTAAGATTCGCGTGTATCCCAAACCAACAGTACAGGGATTTGGGGATTTTAGCGGTCTGGAATTTGTAATGCAAGATCGGGAAGGTGGAGACCTCAGTGATTTCAATCTTGCCGCCAACGATTTCATCAATGAGGTGATGAGCCGAAAAGAAATTAAGAACGCGTTTTCTTCTTTCGATGTAAACTACCCACAATACAAGATTAATATTGATTATGAAAAAACCAAAAAACTTGGGGTGAGCGTCAGCGAGATGATGAAAACCATGCAAGGTTATTTTGGACGGAGACGTGTGGGAGACTTCAACCGATTCGGAAGGCAATATCAGGTATTTGCTCAGTCCGATGTACAGTACCGGGAAAACACCAAGGCGATCAACTCGGTATTTGTAAAAAACAATGAAGGGGAAATGGTTCCTATAAATACATTGATTTCCCTAGAACAGTCATTTGGTCCTGAACTAGTGAGAAGATATAACTTATACACGGCTGTGAAAATTAGTGCTATTCCTGCAGAAGGATATAGTACAAACGATGCTATGAAGGCGGTAGAAGAAATTGCCGCAAAGCTGCCTGCCAATTACAGTTATGAATGGACGGGGATGAGTCTGGAAGAAAAAAACTCCGGCTCAGATGCTACCATGGTATTTATTATCAGCATCGTGCTGGTTTATTTTATTCTTGCCGCTCAGTACAACAGTTTTTGGCTCCCATTTGCTGTAATGCTATCTCTACCTACTGGTATTTTCGGTGTTTTTGTAGCAATAAATTTGGCTGGAATCAATAACAATATTTATGTACAAGTTGGGATATTGATGCTCATTGGCCTATTGGCCAAGAATGCAATTTTGATTGTAGAATTTGCATCACAGAAAAGAAGGGCTGGAGCCAGTGTTTTGGAGGCGGTACTCGAAGCGAGCGCCTTGCGGGTACGTGCTATAGTAATGACCTCCCTTGCATTCACAGTTGGACTCATTCCACTCATGTTTTCAGTGGGGTCTGCTGCACAGGGCAACAAATCAGTAAGTATAGGAACGGCTGGAGGAATGCTATCCGGGATTGTACTTGGAATTTTCATCATACCTGTGTTGGCCTATGTATTCCAATCATTACATGACAGATTTAATTTGGAAACCGTTGAACACCCTTCTACCCATGAATAGATTACAGTCGATACGAATTTTAATATTTCTTCTACTAGCAGCTACTGGCTGTAAAGTAGGAGAACCCTACTCCAGACCAAACTTTGACATTTCAGAAGAGTTCTATGGAGGAAAATCCTATCAAGATTCCATCCCACCCAACTCCCAAGCTTTGATCGAAATCAAATGGGAAGATTTTTTTGAAGACGCTAATCTGGTCTCTCTGATAGATACTGCATTGGCAAATAATCTGGACATGCAAAGGGCAATTAAAAATATTGAACTCTCAATACTAGACTTCAAACAATCGAAGGCCAATTTGTATCCTTCGTTGGGGATTACACCGTTGGGATTGGATCGAGAGTATGCTTCAGAAAATTATGCAAATTTTGGGTCAAATCGGTCTCGAAACATACATGAAGGGAGTCCACCTTCCACACTTTACACTGAGAGACTTTCTTACTATAGTCAGATTTCCTCCAGTTGGGAAATAGATATTTGGGGAAAATACCGCTGGCAGAAAGACGCTGCCCTTGCCTCCTATATGCAAAGCGAAGAATTCAAAAAAGCTGTGCAAACTGCCTTAGTGGCTGAGGTTGCAGCTACCTATTATACACTTCTAAAACTTAAAGCCGAACTGGAGGTAGCAGAGAGGAATTTAAGTTTAAATGAAAACACTTTGCGGATAGTGGAACTTCAATTTGATGCTGGAGAGGCCACTTCCCTCGCTATTCAGCAGACTAAGTCCCAGAAATTGAAATTTCAGTCTCTTATTCCTCAGATCAAACGAAACTATAGTATTCAGGAAAATCGATTAAACTATCTCTTAGGTCGCTCACCTCAGGAGGTAACGATAGATAGTGAGTTAGAAAATGCTGCATTCCAGAATACATATAGTACTGGGGTACCCTTGGAACTCATAACAAACAGACCTGATATAGCTTCCTCTGAATACGCTCTTATAGCAAGTAATGCTCAGGTAGGAATAGCGAAGGCGATGAAATACCCGTCTATCAGCATCAATGCAGGAATAGGAATGGATGCTTACCAGCTAAGCAAGCTTGCCAACCCAGTAGAAGCTGCCTTTGCGTTATTGAATGGCGCTATTTTTCAGCCTGTATTTATGAATGGTAAGCTGAAGAATAACCATAAAAAAGCTTTGGCAAGAAGAGAAATAGCCCAGCTCGATTTCAAGGATAAACTGATTGTAGCCGTGAAAGAAGTCTCCGATGCTCTGGTAACTATAGAAAATCTAGAAAATGAGTATTCATTGGCAGAAGAGAGAATTCAAACTACCCAAAAGGGGATAATGGATGCAGCTTTACTTTTCCGAACCGGATTTGCCAACTATTTGGAAGTTAATACTGCCCAAGGGGATGCATTAGAAAGTGAATTGAACTTGATTGATCTTAAAATGCGCATTTTATTGGCCAACATCGATCTCTACAGAAGCTTGGGAGGAGGATGGCAATAGGAATAAACTTAAACCTATCATTTATAATGATTAAGCAACTAAGAGACTACTCTATAGACAAACCGACAATTTATAGAGTAACTATTTAAGAATACCCAGAGAAATCAGAAAAGCGAAGCTTTGACTATTTAAAAAAAAGCCATCCCGGATTTCGAGATGGCTTTAAATAATGCCTTTGCAGGCAATCACTTAAATTATTGCTTAACCAGAAGCTGAGTCATAGTACGAACTCCAACAGTAT
>NZ_JAXRUT010000047.1:0-21698 GCF_035156405.1 Algoriphagus aurantiacus
CCTCTTAAAAGGATATGATTGATTTTTTCCAATCTAAAAACAAAAAATGGAGTGAAAAAAGACGAAAAATCCCTGAAGTTTTTCAAGACAATTCTTTTGCAACGGTCTTAATCCATAGCAGTTTAATCTATTGTCCAGTTTTTTGTTGCAAATCCACAAGTTAACCGATATCTTTAATTTATATTTTTTTTACTCATAAGACTTCGAAAGATGAAAATATTAGTGGGATTTCTAATTGTAACTTTTGTTTCTACTTCTTCATTTAAACTAAATGCACAATCGAACATGGATATGTACAGGGCCTCAACACCAGTTAGGGTGTATGATCATATTCATTTATTGACAGTACAAGAAGAACTATATACCGTTGAAGACCAGTTTGCTGAAATTGCTTTGATGATTAAAAGGTTTGTTGAACCTTACCCTGGTTTTACATTTCAATCAAAGGTTACATCAAAAACTGTGAAATCCAGCAGTTATAGGAATGATATTGCAGAATGTATTAAATCCATGGAGACAATTCGGCAGATAGGGGCTTTTGCCAGTATGCTTTACTTTGGCGAGTTTATAGAATATAAACCTATTCTGGATAGTTTGTTAAGCCAACTTTCAAAAGAGGATAAATACCAGTATAACGACGCATTAGATATTGTGGTAACTATACAAGCAGCTTCTGGTTTTTCGGAACTAGCTGAAAAACAATTAAGTGCTATGGAAAATGTAATTTCAGGAGTTAAAGCAGAAATGCATCTAGCAGTTACCCATTCAAGCAGTTCCAATTTCGAATTAGCTGAAAAATATGCACGTTCTTCATTTAAGAAAAGTGAAAACGATTTGTATAAATATGAACGAAACAGAACTTTTTTTCAATTATGCAGAAATTTGGGTGAAAGAAAACAAATAGAACTTGCGAAAGAATTGGCACTATTGCTCAATGATGAACCCGACATTGCAGTTGCTTATGGTTTTATAGCAAAAGGGGCTAATGATTCTGATTTATTGAGGCAAGCGATTAACATGACTTCAAATTTTGAGGTTAACAAAAAAAATTATGTTCTAAAGGAACTAGGTGTTTTGGCTGCCCAGAGTAAACAAAAAGAACTTGCAATTGAATCTTATAATAATATGAATATGAGCAATCTTAGGCAAAACGCTGTTCGCGTTTTATGTGAGATTGCCAGGGTTTATGAAGATTTAAGTTACCTAAATAAGGCTTACTCAATAACAAAACAAATTCCTGACAGGGTATACCATGCCAAATCTGATGCAACCATTTGGATGGCATATTCAGAAGTAATAATCAACAGTAATGAAGATGAGTTAGGTATAGTGCTATACGGATTGACTAAGCTAGAACCACGATATCAAATAAAATTTGACATGAACCTGTTAAACATCCCCTCACAGCGTTTTCATTATAAAGACTCTGGGTATTAATAATACATCAAAATATTATTAATAGATCATTTAGAGGGATATTGTTATTTTGTATACTATATTGGTTCGGTAACCAACTTTAAAAAACAATAGAAATTTAATATATTATTTCTTTAAAATAATATATTAAAGAAATGAAATTACAACTTTAGAATATATAATCAAATTCAACAACCAAAATTTTCTTTGCAAGAAAATAGAAGCGGATGAGGGATACAATTTCGGTTTGGTATTTAAAATTGGATTTTCAATGGTATTGAACCACCCTTGAAATCATCACCAAAAACACTTCAACAAGCAATAGATTTGTTAGTCGAGGAACTTTTTGAGTATATTTAATAAAATGAAGTAAAATCCCTATTATTTTAATACATATAAATTTTATTCTCTACTTATTATGAAATATGTCCGACAGCTATTGTTAGTATTTTTGCAAGTTGCATTTTTAATTTTATTTAGTACCTACAGCTATTCGCAGGAAGGGGCTCAAACCTCTAATTTGAATGGTATCTATTCTTGTGTTGTAAAAAGCAAAAGCTTTTCCAAGCCTAGATTGACACAGATATTTATTTATGAATATGTTAAATCAGGGAATAATTCAAGGTTTTTTTGTCAGATTAAACAGTTTGCCGGAAAAAAGGCCTCAGATAATTTTAAAACTACTTATTACATAGCAAACTCCCGTTCAACTGACGGTAATTCATTCATGATTAAATCTATTGTTAACTTAGATTATAAGGGGAATACACATGAAATCAAGGAACTGAAAATCCTTCCAAACCAAGAAATTGATATAACAAGCTTGGATTTTCATAATACTTCCAATACAATTACAGGTATTTATATGAAGGAAAGTGGGGATTCCGCTGATTTTGAAGAATTTTTAGGTACAGTCTATTCCAAATTGCAAGAACGTACCCAAAAAGTGGGACAACAAACGGATGAAGTTGTTTGGGGGACAAAAATTGCCAATTCTGGGAAAAGATATAATTCTGTAAAACAAAATGGAATAAAATTGTCGTCAGAAGTTACTCATCTAGCTGATTTTCGTGATTTATCACAAATTCGGATGAATTATGTATATCAAAACATGAATTCAGTTAACTCAACTATTAATGATATAAGTCAATCTTTACCTACGTTATTAAAATATAAATACCAATCCCAAATAGATCCATTAATCTATCATTTTCCAAATTTAAAGGAGATTTTAGTCGAAAATAAAACAACGGGGGTTACAACTCATAGAATATTAGTGGATAGAGGTTTAAACAGTTTCAATTTTGATGTAGAACTAACATCTGAAGGTTTAAAAGAAAGGGAAATGGAGGAGGAAAAGATTGCAAGTATTGCTCAAGCAAAAAAAAATAGAGAAGAAGCTATAGCGAATGAAGCAAAATTATCTAAAGAAAAAAAAGATAAATCAGATGCGGAAAAAGCAATATTCAATCCTTCGGGAGTAGTCTTAAAGCTTGATGGCTCCTCGAAAGGCACACGTAATGAGGTAAATAATTTCTTGTTTGGAAAGGAACTAACTCAATTATTTCAGCAATATTCAAACAGTGTAGTTAAAGAATTTGAGGATAAGGGAGCGATTAATTCTATTGATACTGAAGCATATTTTAAGAATGTTTTTTATGGTGAGTTTAATAAACTAAAACCTGAATTGGTTAGCAATAATCTATTTGGAAGTAAAGATTACTTTCCTGAGTTTCACAATGCATTTATTTTCTATGCCTATAAAAAATTTGGAAAATCCTATTTTCCAAATATGGTTTTAAAAGAGTTTGAAATATTGACAACCGAAACCAGAACAAATAATTTTGGAAATAAGGACGTAACAGAAATTCTTACACCATATGAAATTTATTTGCCCATATCCCACCTTGAAAAGTTTAACCAATACCTAAGTAAAGATCAATTTTCTAGATCTGGAGAAGATTTTTTAGTGGAGTTTGAATATTTAATTTTATCATTTTTAGATACCTACTCGGCAGATTCTTTGGCATTTGCCCAAATGATGAAAAACCTTTATAATTATTCAAACGGGTTGCCTCCTGTATCCAAAAAAGATCAGCTTGATCATCTATAAAGTTAGATCACATTGTTCCATCTTCTCATCTTTAAAAAATAGATCCCCCGTGAGGCGTAGTCAAATAATTACTTTGAACTAGGTAGAATCCTTTCTATTCCAGCCCTCCCGACAATTGTCGGGATGTAATGGGCTAAAACATAATCTAAAAGCCATAAAAAAACCTGCGAAGTTTTATAAACCTCAACCATTAATTGAAGCACCTTTTCGGCCTACCTCCGGCAGGTAAACTTTCAGACTTAACGCTTTCCTATTTTGTCTTGTCTCTAGCTACTTGCTACTCTAAAAAGCTACTCGCTCTTAATCGCTTTCACAGGATTGGAATTAGCAGCCTTCAACGATTGAAGGGTAACGGTCACCAAGGCAATTCCCAAAATGGTAGCTGCTGCGAGGGGGATAAACCACCACTCAAAGCTGATCTTGTATTGATAGCCTTCCAGCCAATCCTGCATCAGCCAAAATGCCACACCCGAACCGATTGCAATTGACAGCGCTACAATCAAAATAAATTCTCTGTTGATCACCTGAAGGATGGAAAGTGTGGATGCTCCAAGCACTTTTCGGATGCCGATTTCCTTGGTTTTCTGCTCTGCAATATGTGCCGACAGTCCCAATAGCCCCAGACAGGAAATCAGGATTGTCAAGATGCTGAAGTATTGCGCCAAATCCCTCAATCTCACATCTTCCTGGTAAAGTCTTGCATAATTCTCATCCATGAAACTGTAATCGAAAGGAAACTCAGGGTTGAGGTTTTTCGCAACATTTTCGATGAAAGCAACTGTATTTTGAATTTCTGAGGTATTCACTTTCACATAGCCTTGCCAGGTATTGGCTGGATCTAAGAGCAAAATAGCAGGAGCTACATTTTGTCTGAAGCTTTCAAAATGAAAATCTTTGACTACTCCAGTGATGGCTCTTTCATCTTCCCACAATCTGAAAAACTCAGATCCTTCGTGATCTTTTTGCATCAGTTCATAGGCAGTCTGATTTAAGATAGCACCCGAGGTAGAATCGGCCCCATTGACTCGATCGAAATCCCGCCCTTTCATCAGCTCCATACCAGACGTTTTCAGAAAATCATAGTCCACTCGGATGATTTCAAAAAGCGCGGAATTTTCAGGGTCTTTTCCCTCCCATGATACGCCTCCTGTGTTGGAATTCCTTCCCAGCATTCCAAAGGAGGACCTCGTAACCGATTCTATGTTTTCATTTTTCTCCAATTCTGCTTTGAAGACATCAAAACTTTCCAGCAGTTTGCCTTCTAACGTCACATGGATCAGCTGATCCTTGGAATAGCCCAGGTCTTGATTTAGCGCAAAATTGATCTGCTGATACACCACGACCGTAGCGACGATCAGAATAGTAGCTAAAATAAATTGAAACAAAACCAAGCCTTTTCTGGCCAGGATCACGCCTTTACCGGCGCGGGTGAATGATCTGAATACAGACACCACTTTGGTAGCAGATAGATAAAATGCTGGATAGCTTCCCGCTACTATTCCTGTAAATACTACAACTGCCACCAACTGAAGCCAAAAGGTCAGTTCCCCATAAGGGACAGCCATGATTTTGCCAGTAAGACTATTGAACACCGGAAGTGTAGCCTCTACAAGAAGTATCGCCAGAATAGCCGAGAAAAACGTAATCAAAAGTGATTCAGACATGAACTGCAACACAAGTGATTGCTTGTTAGCTCCGGCCACCTTTCTCACCCCCACCTCTTTGGCTCTTTTCTGTGACTTGGCCGTGCTGAGATTCATGAAATTGATGCAGGCAATGATCAGAACAAATAGCCCTATCATGCCAAACAGTTTCACATTTTTGATCCTCCCCTCAATCGGTTGCCCATCTTTCCAGCTTCCATGCAGATATAAATCCGCCAGCGGATAAGCAAATAAATTTACATTTGAATCCTCATTTCTCTCCGCTATATAGTCAGCAATACGATCTGAAAATGCTTCTCCATCTGTCCCCTTTTTTAACTTGACAATCGTACTTGGTCCATTATTCCCCCATTCATCCAACCAGTCATTCTCTGCGAAGAAAACAGCGTATGGTAGCAAATATTCAAAGCTCCAGGAACTAGACTCTGGCAACGACTTCAGTACACCCTGAACAATGTAATTTTTGGAGTCCGATCCTGTCTTTATTTCTACATCTTCTCCCACTACATCCGTACGTCCAAAAAGCTTAATCGCTCCCTCCTCGGTTAGAATCACCTGATTATTCTCTGTCAAAAACTTATTTTTATCTCCATTCAAAACATCAAATTGAAGGATATCTAAAAAGTCATGATGTGTATAGAATCCATTCAGCTTAACTTTTTTCTCTGCCTTCACGAAGAGTTGAGTCATATTCCAATTGTATGTAGCTGCATATTCTACTTCCGAAAGAGTGGCTTTCATGTCTTCAGCAAGCTTGCCGGGAGTGGAAGTGGTGGTGAAAATATCCGAGCCATACGACTGATGCTCTATCATTTGATAGATCTGATCCACATCAGCAAATTCCTGATTGACATTCAGCTCGGATTTGACCCAAAGCCCGATCAAGATCGCTGCCCAAAGTCCCAGAGATAGGCCAAATAAATTGATGAAAAAAGTGAGCCTATGCTTCGCAAATCCCCTTAGAGCAATTTTAACATAGTTTTTAAGCATAATCAGAGTAGTAAAGTGAGGGTTTTTCTTGATTCTTGACTCTTTTATTCTTGGCTCTTTATTCTTGGATCCAGCATCTTGATACTTATGTCTTGATACTAGCTACTTGCCAATCACTCGCTTTTCAACGAATTCACAGGATTCGCCGTGGCAGCTTTTATGGATTGATAGCTGGTAGTAAGAAGAGCAATCAAAAGGATTAGCAAGCCAGCCTCCAAGAATATTGGCCAACTCAAATCTTGTTTGAACTGATAGTCTTCAAGCCATTTTTTCATTGCCCACCAAGCAAGCGGTGAAGCGATAAGAAATGCGATCAAAACAAGCTTTGCAAACTCTTTTGAAAGCAGGACAATTATGCTTCCTATACTTGAGCCCAGCACTTTCCGGATACCGATCTCTTTGGTGCGCTGCTCGGCGGTAAATGCCGTCAAAGCAAATAACCCCAAGCAGGCAATAAGTATCGCAAAACCTGCGAATATAGCAAACACCTTCCCTAACCTAGTCTCAGCGGCATACATAGTTCCAAATCGATCATCTAAGAAGGAATAGGTAAAAGGCTGGCCGGGAGCAAGTTCATTCCATTTTGATTCGATAAAAGTGACCACCTCGTCTGTATTGGAGGAATTGAATCTAAAGGAAGCTATCCCATTGGGTCTTTCATTCAGAAATATCATCACTGAGCCTATATTCTCCTTCAGGGATTCGAAGTGGAAGTTTTCTACAATTCCTACCACCGTTTTTCCCTGAAGCTCCTCCAAATCCAACTCTTCACTGTCCCGCATCGTGAAGATCTTTTGACCGACAGGATCACCCACAAAATTGAAATTCCTCGCAGCCGTCTCATTTAGAATTACCGCATTGGAGTCTGAAGGGTATTGGATCGAAAAGTCTCTGCCCTCTACGATTTTCATATCCAGCGTGCTTATGTAATCGTAGTCCACCGACCAGTTTTGCAGGGAAACCAGGTTCTCTGATTGCTTTGGGTCTTTACCCTCCACCCACCAGGGGGTATCATTGCGCCAAGTACCAGACACAGGCAAAAATCCTGTAATCGTCCCGCTTTCCATCATGCTATTCGCAAGAACCTCCCGCTTGAACGTTTCGGCCTGATCACCCAGCGCATAGATGTCATCGATGGTAATTACCTGCTCCTTGTTGAAACCGATCTTCTTATTCTGTATGTAATTCAACTGATTGAAAACTGCAAAAGTCGCTATTATGAGAATGATGGATACCGCAAACTGAAACACGACCAATGAGCTTCGGATCATACCACTTTTCATCCCCATAGATACTTTGCCTTTGAGAATACTTATTGGCTTAAATCCGGACAGAAAGAAAGCGGGATAAACCCCAGCCAGTAAACCAGTACCAATAGCTCCAATTATTAGAATCCCATAGAATGTAAGCTGGGAAAATGGTACCGTAAGTTCTCTTCCTGCCAGCTCATTGAAGAATGGAAGCAAGAGGGTAAGTATAGGAACAGCTATAAAAAAGGAGATGACGCTCAGCAGGATGGATTCCATCAGGAACTGCCGGATCAGGTGTGAGCGAAAAGACCCCATTACTTTTCTGATTCCTACTTCCTTGGCCCGGTTGGCGGATCTGGCTGTGGATAGGTTCATAAAGTTGATACAGGCAATCCCCAAAATAAACAGGGCTACTGCGACGAAAAGATAGATGTAAGTGATGTTGAAATTTGGTTCAAACTCCCCATCCAAATCACTTCTGAGGTGGATATCTCTCAAAGGCTGAATGCCGAACTCAAATTTTCCGCCCTCGGAAGTAAGGGTTTCGATTGTTGACCCCTCACCAAAGATCTGTCTGATTTCCGGCTCCATGTGCGTCTCGATCAGGGAAGTCAACTTGCCTGCCAATGCATCTGGATCAGCGTTTTCCCTCAGCTTAAAATACGTTTGGAAATTATTGCTTAGCCAAACAATTCGTTGTGCTTCTTCAAGCCCTTCTGCAGCAAGCAAAAAATCAAAATGAAAGTGGGAGTTTCTGGGGATATCCTGATATATACCTGTAATCCTAAAATCCATATCATTGTCCAAGGTCAAGGATTGTCCCAAGGCATCCTCATCGGGAAAGTATTTCTCAGCTGCGCTTGCACTGATCGCCATGGTATTGGGCTCAGATAATGCACTTTCCGGATTGCCTGCCAGCATAGGCACTCCAAACACGTTGAAGAAATCCTTGCCTGCCCAGACTACTTTATGCTCTTTGATATTTTCCTCCTCACGTTTTACCAGATAAGAACCTCTGGTTCTAAAGTGCACCGCAGCCTCCACTTCCGGAAAATCCTCCGGCAAGGCAGCGGCCAAAGGCGCCGGAGCCTGCACCATATTCCAGTGATTTCCGCCGAAAACTATCTCGCTTTTTATTCTGTAAATTCTGTCAGCATCCTTGAAACCGGTGTCATAACTCAGCTCATTGATAACAAAAAGTGAAATAATCATGCATATCGCTACGCCTACCGACAATCCAAAAATATTGATGAAGGTATAGAACTTATGCTTTCGCAAATTTCTGAGGGCTATGGTAAAGTAGTTTTTGAGCATGGTTTTACTGATTTAAAGATTGGGATATCTGATTACCTGAAATTATGCCGACAACCTTATTTTCTTTGTTTCTCGGGTTGGAAGACCGATGACCGAAGCACTCTAAAACCTAGAGTTAAACTTATTCTTAGCTGCTTTTGGATCTCTTCTGCCAGAAAAGCGAAAACAATAAAATCCTATATCAATTAGATGCCTTCTTTGGACGAAAGGTTGCATCCAATCTTATCTTATTGGCTGATTCTTAAATGATTCAGTCTTTAGCTTAATTGGACTTAGCTTGAGATCCCCACGGTTCTGCAGCACTTGCATCCGATTACATTGAAGTGACACCTGACACCCAGCATCCGACAACCAACACCTTTCTA
Organism: Algoriphagus aurantiacus; assembly: GCF_035156405.1. Classification (NCBI taxonomy): domain Bacteria; kingdom Pseudomonadati; phylum Bacteroidota; class Cytophagia; order Cytophagales; family Cyclobacteriaceae; genus Algoriphagus; species Algoriphagus aurantiacus. Next base: position 9,113 of record NZ_JAXRUT010000047.1, read on the forward strand.
CTCACTTTTCAGCGAATTCACAGGATTAGCCGAAGCCGCCTTATAGGCTTGCACTCCCACGGTAATTACCGCAATAACTACCAGCAGAACCCCAGACCCGGCAAATATCCACCAACTCAGACTTGTCTGATACGCATAGCTTTTCAGCCAATTATCTGCGAAATACCAAGCCAATGGCACAGCTATAACAATGGAAAGTAGAATAAGCTGCACGAAATCTCTGGACACCAAAGTCAATATCCCAAGGGTAGAAGCTCCCATTACTTTGCGGACACCAATTTCTTTCTTACGCTTTTCTGCAGTGAATGCTGCCAAGCCAAATAATCCAAGACAGCTCAAGAAAATCGCCATCACCCCGAAGTATTTCGCGAGCTTAGACACACGCTGCTCGGCGGCATAAAGGGACTGATAATCTTCATCCATAAAAGAATAATCCATCGGCTGAGCAGTTTGCTTCACAAAAAGCTCCTCGATTCCCGCAATGGTTTCCTTTTGATTCTGTGCGCCAATTCTCACCATAATTTTTCCGGCAAAGCCCTTGTCGTACTTCAGAAATGCAGGCTTGACATTTTCTTTCAATGACTCAAAATTAAAATCCTTGACTACTCCTATCACTTCTTTATCGTCACCCCAAAGATTTACAATCTGCCCGACTGGATCCTCGAAGCCAATCGTACGAACAGCAGCTTCATTCAAAATTATTTTTGAATTTTCCTCTCCAAAGTCTGGAGAAAAAGCCCTTCCATCGACCAATTCCAGCCCCATAGTCTCTACCAAGCCCATATTGACCGTTATATTTTCGAATTTCACCTGTTCATCGGGATTTTTACCTTCCCATGTAAGACCAATTGTTGAACTGCTCAAGCCAACTAATGGATGACTCAGACTGGATGCGTCCTCAACTCCTGGGGTGCTTTTGAGCTCCGCCAGAAATGAGTCTAGCTGGTTGGGATTGACCCCAGAGGCATTTATCTGAAGGAGATGGCTCTGATCATAGCCGAGATTTTGTTTTTGGATGAAGGACATTTGCTTGCCGATCACTGAGATCCCGATGATCAGCAAAAGTGAAATCACAAACTGGAAAACAACTAGGCCTTTTCTCGCCAGCAACTCTCCAAAACTTCCCTTGACAGCTGTTTTCATCACCTCCACGGGCTTAAACTTGGATAGGTATGCAGCGGGGTAAATCCCCGCCAAAAAGCCTGTCACCAGACCTATCCCAATTAAAATCAAGATCAATTCAGGTTGAAAAGACAAGCTTAGCGTCTTTGAAGTGACCTGATTGAAAAATGGTTGTAAAATATAAGTAGACACAATAGCCACCACTAAAGCCAAAAAAGTGAGCAATAGTGACTCGACCATGAACTGACTGAAGAGACCTCCCCTGCTTGCACCCATGGATTTTTTGACGCCGATTTCCTTCAAGCGACTCATTGATCTGGCGGTAGTCAAGTTCATAAAATTGATGCAGGCAATGATCAAAATAAAGAGCGCGATAGCCGAAAAAAGTTTCACATAGCTGATCCTTCCTCCTGCCACTTTGCCATCTTCATATGTTCCGTACAGATACGTATCACCATATGCCTGCACAAAAGCAGAAACATTACTTCCCTCATCTTTGGCTTTGATAAAGCCGGCAATTTGCTCATTGAAGGCTTCGACATCTGTATCTGGTCGAAGGAGGACATAAGTGGAAGCATTAAAATTATCCCAGTGTAGGCCATCACCGAGCATCTGCTTGAAATAAGAAAAAGAAAGAAGGTAGTCTGACCTGTCAACATCCATAGAACTAAAGTCTTTGAAAACTCCAGTCACTTCAACCTCATTCTGAAAATCAAATACCTGCCATTTTACGGATTTACCAATCGCTTCTTTTGGTGAACCAAAGAGCTTGGTTGCCAAGGTCTCAGATATCGCCAAGCTATTGATGCCTGTCATAACCTGGCTAGGATTGCCCTCCACAAAATCAACCGAGAAAATATCGAAATAGCTTTGGTCCACAAATAAACCATCTCCCGTCATCTTGGTATCACCATTTTCAAAAGCGACTCCTTCAATGAATGGAGAGGTTCCGGCAGATAATTCTACCTGAGGCAACTCGGCTTTCATCGCTTCCGCCATATCACCTGGAGTAATTCCGATTGTGACGATTCCACCACTGTTATTGTGGTTGGTCATCACGGCGTAGATTCGATCTATCTTCTCATGATAACGGCCAATACTCAACTCATCCTTCACCCAAAGCATGATCAGAACCACCGTGGTAAGACCTATTGCCAATCCAAACAGATTTATTGCGAAGATCTTTTTGAACTTCATAAAGCTGCGGAATGCGAGGGTAAGTTGATGGCGGAGCATTTTGTGTGGGAGGTTTGTTTTTTAAGTTAGTACCGATGAAAAGTGATCGATGTCCGGTGTCCGATGACCGTGAATTCATCCGGCATCGGGCATCCAACACCGGTCAACATCAAACATGAAACTGCTCTCTGATATTCTCTGTCACCACTTTGCCATCAAACAGATTAATGATACGGTGTGCATAGTTCGCATCATGCGGAGAGTGGGTTACCATCACGATTGTGGTTCCTTCATTGTTGAGTTCTTCCAACAGACGCATTACTTCTTCGCCATTGGTAGAATCCAAATTACCTGTAGGTTCATCGGCAAGAATCACAGAAGGCCTGGCTACAATTGCTCTTGCGATGGCCACACGCTGCTGCTGTCCACCTGAAAGCTGCTGAGGAAAGTGGTTTCTCCGGTGCATGATATTCATGCGTGTTAGTACTTCTTCCACTTTTTTCTTTCGCTCGTCTGTAGGTACCTTCAAATAAAGAAGAGGCAGCTCAACATTTTCAAATACAGTGAGTTCATCTATCAAGTTAAAGCTCTGGAATACGAATCCGATGTTGCCTTTTCTGAGCGAAGAACGCTGTCTCTCGGAGAATTTAGCGACTTCGTTGTCCAAGAAATAATACTCTCCTCCATCCGGATTATCCAGAAGCCCGATGATATTCAGTAAAGTAGACTTGCCACACCCTGATGGACCCATGATGGCGACGAATTCGCCTTTTTTGATTTCGATATGGATACTATCCAAAGCGGTTGTCTCTACCTCTTCGGTAGCGTACATTTTTCGGAGATTGACGGTTTTGATTACGTTCATATTTGTTATTGTTAGATGTCGGATGTCGGGTGACCGATGTGGTTTGAACCTCTATCGTTGGTTAGATTTTTTATTGTTTTATGTCCGATGTTTGATGCCCGATGTTCTGAGCACCACTGTCATTGGTTAGAATATTATTTTTGCTGTTTGTTGTTTGATGTCCGATGACTGGTGACCGATGTATCTTAACCATCATACTTATTCTATAAACTCAAAGTCTAATTTATTTTTGATTTGAAGGATTGCATCATGTTCATTAGATGAAAAGCCTCGGCATAAAGTGTGTTAAACTGTTCTTGATCAATATATTTTCTTCTTACGGCTTTATGAAGACAAGTCACAACTTCAGCTAATGACCTAATCGCATAGCCCATGAATTTCTTGTATTCAGGGTTACTTTGGGAGATAGATCCTTCAGCAATATTTAGGGCGATAGAATCCGCAGCACGTCTTGACTGTGATATCAAATTATATAGTTCGTCCTTATGAAAGCCCTTAGAGACACTAAATATATCTTCTCCAAAATCCATGGCCTTTTGCCATATTTGAAGCTTCTCGAATTTGAAATGAGGCACATATTCTTCCATCGCTATATAGTTTAAAACATGATTTCATTATTCACTCCACTCTCCACACCTATCATCCGACATCAAGCACCGGTCAACCAACATCCGTCACCGGACATCTGACACCCAACACCCGACATCAAACTACTTCAACTCCAGCACCTCATTTTTCCCGAAATTCTCGTAGCCGCTGATGATTACTTTTTCTCCTTCGACAAGTCCTTCCAAGACCTCATAGAATTCAGGGTTTTTGTTTCCAAGCCTGATATTTCTCTTTTCGGCATTTCCGGATGAATTGATCACAAACACCCAGTTCCCTCCTGTATCCTTAAAGAAACCGCCTGTAGGCAAAAGCAAACTCTGCTCACTATCACTTAGCTGCAATCTGATTCTCACACTCTGCCCTCTTCTGATTCCCTGTGGGCTTTCACCTGTAAATGTCATATCTACTTCAAATCGTCCATTGGTAATCGTCGGATAGATCTTCGTGATTTCAAGCTCATGATCTACTCCACTTAGCGTGAACTTCCCTAGAAGTCCCCTACCGATTCTCGGCAAATACAACTCATCTATCGGTACCCGCACTTTAAATTCATCCTGAACATCAATCTGTCCATACCGCTCACCCGAATTGATTGCCTGACCCACCTCGATTTGTTCCATGGCCAATTGACCTGCTATGGGTGCTTTAATCACTAGGTTATTTAAGATCTGGCCCACACCATTAAGAGAAGCATTCATTCTGTTTTCAGACTGCCGAAGTTGTGCAAGCTGATAAGATCTTGCGATGGAATCACTCTTATAGGACTTATAAGTCAATTCCTTTCTTTTCAGATTGTACTCATATTGCTCTGCTACTTCTTCATATTCCCTGTCAGAGACCAGTTTCTTCTCGTGAAGCTCTTTGAATCTCTTATACTGAGGTTCCAGCAAACTGATCTGATAATCAATCTCTGCAAGTTGTCCTTGCTGGCTCAGGTCATTTTGATCCAAGAAAAGACGCGTCTGACGTAGGTTATTGATCTGCTCATACAGCATGGTTTCCCGCTGCATCACGTCCAATTGCAAATTAGAATTGGCCATCATCAGGATTGTATCTCCCACATCGACCGAAGCGCCGGATTCGCGGACTATCTCAGCTACCATTCCTCCTTCCACAGCATCGAGGAAAAAAGTCTGTGCAGGTTCGATCTGTCCCGAAACCAATATATAATCTGTAAACTCACCTTTCGAAACTGTCGCGATACTCAGGCGATCCTTCTCCACATTCATAGTGGATCTGTGATCCGCGTATGCGATTTGGTAAATAATCCCAGCGACTAATACGACTCCGCCAACGATCCAGGCGATTCTCCTAGGGGTCCAGGTTTTCTTAGCTAATTTTCTATCCATTGTGTGTAAATGCCATTTTCGGGCTGTCTCCATTATGCCAAATGGTATGCCATGCAAAAAATCGCCTTTACAGGCTGGTTTCGTTGATTTCGGAAAAATTGGAATCGAGACTCGCGAACATTTTCGTCCGCGAGCGAACAAAAGAATACAAAGTCGAATATATTTCACCTAACTTGTATCTCAGCTATATCCTGTAAAAACAGCCTCAAATTGTCCGAAATCAAACGTTTTGTAGCAAATTTATATTGTCTTGTTTTTCGGTATGCTTTTGGAACAAGAGCACAGCGCAAGCAGGATAGGTTTCCGTGCTTTTTTAATTCCTTTTTACTATGAGCGAGCAACGAACAGGCAAAATTCTTATCGTAGATGACAATGAAGACCTTTTAAAGGCAGCAAAAATTTTCCTGAAGCGGCATTTTTCTCAAGTAGATACAGAGACCAACCCTGACCTTCTTCCCATCCTCACACATAATGAATCGTATGATGTGATTTTACTGGACATGAACTTCACTAAAGATGTGAGTTCAGGACAGGAAGGCTTCTATTGGCTAGACAGGATTCTGGAACTTGACCCTTCCGCAGTTGTGGTCTTGATTACAGCTTATGGCGATGTGAACCTTGCGGTAAAAGCTATTAAGGAAGGTGCTACTGATTTTGTCCTAAAGCCTTGGGAAAATGAACGCTTGCTTGCAACATTGAATTCTGCCTTGCAGCTTCGCAAAAAGAAGATGGAAGTGGATTTATTGAGGGATCAAAAGCAAACCATGGAGCAGGACATTGATAGTAAATTCAAGGACATTATCGGCCAAAGCGATGCAATGCAGAAGGTTTTTGAGACAATAGAACGAGTGGCAGTCACTGATGCCAATGTATTGATTTTGGGAGAAAACGGTACTGGAAAAGAGCTAATCGCCCGGGCAATTCATAGACATTCCCGTAGAAACAGAGAAGCATTTGTAGGAGTTGATTTGGGTTCTATCACGCAAACTCTTTTCGAATCAGAGCTTTTCGGGCATAAAAAAGGATCTTTTACTGATGCCAAAGAGGACCGTGCAGGCAGATTCGAGCAGGCACATAAAGGAACACTTTTCTTGGATGAAATCGGAAATCTTCCACTAGCACTTCAGTCCAAGCTTTTGGCTGTACTTCAAAACCGACAGGTGACACGTGTGGGAGCAAATCGTCCAGTGGAGGTGAATATCAGACTGATCTCAGCAACCAATATGCCTATTCATAATATGGTCTATGAAAATGGTTTCCGTCAGGATTTACTATATCGTATCAATACCATAGAAATTCAGCTCCCCCCGCTTCGCGAGCGTATCGAGGATATACCTCTTTTGGCAGACCATTTCATTACTTTTTATTCCAAAAAATATAACAAGGATATACGCAAAGCCTCTGAACCTCTGGTGAAGCGTATGACTAAGTACCATTGGCCCGGCAATATCCGTGAGCTACAGCACAGTATAGAGCGTGCGGTAATTATGTCCAACCATAATGTGCTGCAGCCGGAAGATCTGTTTTTACAGAAAATGAGCCAACCTGAGCGGCATGATGAATCCGTCAGTTTGGAGCATCTGAATATCGAAGACGTGGAGCGAATTCTAATCAGAAAAGCACTGCAAAAGCACAATGGTCATATCACGCGTGCAGCCGAGGAACTCGGTTTGACACGATCCTCACTCTATCGCAGACTGGAGAAATATGGTTTATAAGAGGTTTTCACTAGGAGTTGGCTTTCGGATTTTCGGAATTATCGCTAATCTGTACCTCGGACTTTGGCTGTATTACAGTCAAAATCTTTGGTTGGCTCCTGCCATATTAGCATTAATCGCGTTATTTCAGATCGGTGAAATGATTTACTATGTCAATTCCATCAATCATAAACTCGCCCGATTTCTTGATTCCATCCGGTACGCTGACTTCTCAAGTTCCTTCACCTCAGACAGTAAAATGGGAAAGTCCTTTCGCGAAGTAAATACCTCTTTCAATCAAGTGATGGAGGTTTTTAAACAAACCCGTGCCGAAAAGGAAGAACAAATGCTTTTCCTTCAGGTGATTATTCAGCACATCAATACAGGCATTATTTCTTTCAATGATGTAGGGAAAATAGGGGTAATCAACAATGCTGCGAAGCATTTACTTCAGATTCCACAATTTCGGGACATTACTGATTTGGGTAAGCTATCTCCCAAACTCCTTGCGGATGTGATGGATATGAAACCAGGACAGCGGATCTCGAAAAAAGTCAACCCTTCCCTTCACCTGATCATCCAGTCCACTTCCCTAAAGATGGGAGGCCAAAGCTGGACCTTACTTTCGCTCCAAAACATCAATGCAGAACTTCAATCCAATGAACTGGAAGCCTGGCAAAACTTGACTAAGGTGCTTCGCCATGAAATCATGAATTCCATTACACCAATTTCCAGTTTAGTGGAATCACTTCGTACTATTCTGGATGAGGATAGCTACGTGCAGCAGGAAGGCTTTCTGATCAAAAGGGATGGTTTCATGGATATGCAGGAAGGGTTGGATACCATCGCCAACCGCAGCAAAGGCTTGGTAAATTTTGTGAATGCCTATCGTGACTACACCAATATTCCTGCTCCAAAAAAAGTAGTAATGCCGGTGAGGCAGCTGTTTGAAAATGTGCTCCATCTGATGAAGGAGGACTTAAAATCGGCTGAAGTAAAAGTAGAAACCAAGGTTCATCCCAGTGACTTGGATATCCATTGCGATCCGGATCAGATCACGATGATCTTAATCAATCTGGTGAAAAACGCTGCCGAATCACTACAATCTCAGGCTGACCGTACGATATGGCTTTCTGCAATTGGCCAGGGGGATTTAGGGCTGATGATACAGGTGGAAGATTCCGGTCCGGGAATTATCCCTGAAGCTCTGGAAAGGATTTTTGTGCCTTTCTACTCTACCAAAAAGACAGGAAGTGGCATTGGCTTGGCTATCTCAAGGCAGATCATGAATCTCCACAACGGCAGTCTTCAAGTGACTTCCATCCCGAATGAACGGACGGTTTTCACCATGAATTTTAGATAGCCCAAGCCAATGTGAGAGTCGCCACTCACATTGAATCAAGCGAGTAATTCTGCCATTCGTGTGACACGAACGGCGGCTAATAAAGGCTTTTTTTACCACAAAGCACACAGAGTCCCGATAGCCATCGGGATACGCAGAGGCCACCACTTAATAATTTTCAGTTTATCCGGAATCACGCTCTCGCTTGGTTCAAGTCTTCAGACTTGGACCATAATCAATGCAGTCTTTAGACTGCTGTTCCGAACTAGTGCTAACCGTTCGTGACGACACGAACGGCGGCACAGTGCTACCTGACGAATCGTCTCTACTATCTGCACAAGACAGTTCAGATTTAACACCTTGGTTAAGTGCATAGAGATGCCCTGGAGAACCTGTCCCGTAACGAAGTGGTCTGGAATATGCGGTTTTTGAGACGCAGGAGCAGCCGTGAAGGAAATTGGCTAGCTCGCGACCTTGGAGCGAAATCCGCCGATTTTTAGGCAGCGAGAAGTCCAAAAAATCAAATCGGTCCGCAATCTTTTGAATTTCTTGATTTCTTAACCGATTTGAAGAATAGCCTCGGGCGAAGATTTTTGCCTGTCCGCCGGAGGAGATACTTTTGATCCCAAAAGTATCGAAGAAAATAGCAATAACGCTATATATAAGAGTCAATAGGAGAGTTGAGGGTAGCCTGATTCCCGAAACCAATGTGAGTGTCTCCACTCACATTTAATTAAGGAAATATTTTCGCCATTCGTGTGACACGAACGGCGGCTAAGATAATGTTCGCATTTCTATATTTTTCTATGCGACTCCTATGTGGTTACCCTTTTTTCACCACATAGAATCATAGATTACATAGCTTTGAAGTTCCCTCCCTGACCCCTACTTGGTTTAAGTCTAGGAGCTGCATTTTCTTTCATCTTCAAAAAATACTACACCAACTTCATTACATTGTTTATCAAGACTTTGTAACTTATACAAAACTGTAAACGAGATGGATAATAATTTTTTGACCCAAACCCAGATAGCTTTTCACAATTTAAATGGCTTGGTAAACGGTATTGCCATGGATGGCAAAATCAACAGAAGCGAGTACGAGGCACTGAAGGCTTGGTGCCAAACGCACGAAGGGCTTTGTTCTGATGAGCCCTTTCATTCCTTTTTTGAAGAAATAGCAATCAAAGTCAAGACAGGCACCATCGGCTCGGAAGAGATCGTTGAACTTAAAGAGATTCTGGAAAAATACGCGCTGAACTTCGAGGAAGAAGACAAGACTAAAGCAGACCTCCACTTTCTCCAAGGAGTTTGCTATGGAATAATGGTTGACGGAGATATCAATAGCTATGAGCTGGAAATGTTAAAAAAGTGGATGGATGAAAATGAACACTTGAGCGCAACCTACCCCTTTAATGAAATTTATGAAGTCGTGGAACAGGCAATTAAAATTGGCAAAATTGACGACGGAGAGTACAGGTATTTGGTAACCTATTTCAAGGAGTTTTTGAAGATTGACTAGGGAATATTTTGCCATTCTTGTGACACGAACGGCAGCTTAGGTATTTACTGTGAATTTCAGATAAGAAAAGTCTATTTTACCGCAAAGCACACAAAGTATTACGCGGAGACCACAATTTAGTGTTATCCAGTTTATCGGAAACTGCATTAGTCCAAGTCCGAAGACTTGGACTAATGCAGTTTGCAATCTAGAACCTCTCAAAACTTATACATAGCCGTCATCCCAAAAGTCACCGGATTCCCCAGGTGAGAAGGACCAAAATTGTAGGCATAATCGATATAAGTTTCATCAAAGATATTTTTACCCCAAAGAGTAAGCTCAATTGTATCGGATACGACCCCAAACTTCACATTTGCAATCTGATATGCCTCTTGATTGATGGTGTTTTCCAGATTGAAAAACTGCTCTCCGAAGTACAACCACTCTCCTCTTAGCATCCAATCAAGTGTGTTCGAATTAAAAAATTGTGGTGTCCACTGTGCAGCAAACATTGATGTCAACTCAGGAGTAAAAATCTGTCTGTTTCCGGAAAAATCCACTTCTCCCGATTCTCCCGGAAGCATCAATTTGTCAAACGTCGCATGTGTATACCCGAAATTCCAGTCAATGCTTAAATCCTTAGCTGGAATGGTATTGACCTCCCACTCTATTCCCGTACTAGTCAAGTCACCTGCATTTGTGGTCACTACTATCGCGTCCGGCAAAATCAAACCGGGAATCTGTACATCTGAAATAGTAGTAATAAAAGCAGAAACATTAACTCTCATTCTTCTATTGAAAAAATAGTTTTTACTTCCGATTTCAAAGTTATTTGAGAACTCAGGATCATAGGTAAACAAAGGGGGATTGCTTGGGTCTGAACCAATCTGAGTCAAGCCTCCTGGTCTAAAGCCACGGCTATAGCTCCCATATACTTCATTGGTACTTGCCAACTGGCAAGCCAAAGCGACTTTAGGTGAGATCGCATTATAACTTACATTACCTGTAGTATCCGGCTGAGTGACCATGGGATCACCTTGCCCAAAATCCATTTCCTGAGAGACTGTTAGTTTCTTCTTTTCATAATCCGAACGCAAACCGCCCGTCAGTTTTAACTTCTCCGTCAAGCTATAGCTAGCCTGTCCGAAAAAAGCGAATCCATACCCAGTAGCGATATTCGTATTAATGGTGGTGAAATTGGAAATCGGAGAACCAATCAATGCTGCATCATCTCCGAAGTAAATCCCCTGCTTTGTTGGAGCCTCCGAATTGAATCCAAAGAAGCCAACCTGCCAATTCAGTTTCTGGCCGGTATTTGCAGAAGCTAACCTAAATTCCTGAGTCCATACAGAAACAGTATTCCAATCATTTCCATAGTTATTCACGATAGAAACTCCATCGATTGGCGAAAAATCCCCATCTATAGGAGTCTTATAATAGCGGTAGTTATTTTGATAGGCTGTCTGTGAGGAAAAATTAAACCTAGGACCAGTATTTTTGAACACCAAAGAAATATTTTGGTTATCATCCACCATTTCTGTAAGGGCATTTTGATTGACTTCAAACGGATTTTCCAATGCTGATACTGGATCTGGTGCCAAGGAGAATGGGCCATTATTTCTTCCAATATTGGCTTTGAAGTTTAGAATTGCTTCCCAGTTTTTTGCAAAAAGGTAATTAATATTTCCTGCTATAAGCGTGTTCTTTTGCTTATCAAAATCACTGTCGTTGAAAAGATTAGTGTAATATCCGTCGAGTTTGTCTGACAACACAGAAAACCCTAGATATAGCTTTTGATTCACCAACATAGTCTTTGCTCCTATTGCCAATCTAGAAAAACCATAATTTCCCACGTCGGCGCGGATAAAGCCCGAACCTTCATCTGACTTAGGTTTTGTGATAATATTCATTACACCACCCATTGCATTTCTGCCATACAGCGTTCCTTGTGGTCCTCGTAATACTTCAATTCTTTCCACATCATTTAGCAGGAAGAAATAGGTATCCAAGCCAAATTGATTTACCCCATCCACATAAGTCGCCACTGCCGGCTCATAGGAAGTAGTGGTGATTCCACGTATGGAAATCACGTTTCGATTGTCTCCTGGATTAGATGAGTAAAAGTTTGGAATGTAGCCACGAAGATCTTTTGTCTGCCAAAGGTTCATTTCCTCCACCTTACGATCATCAATTGCTGAAACAGAGAAAGGCACTTTTTGGAGATTTTCGCTCTCCTTTTGGGCAGTTACCATGACTTCTTCCAGCTGAGTTTCGGGGATGGTGTCATTGGTTTGGGCAAAAGAACTCTGGCTTGAGAAGCTTAGCCCGACGACAAGAAATAAGGTTGCTAATGTCTTTGGGTATATAATTGACATAAAAGTATAGGTACAGTTTCAACCGCGAATTTAAGACTAGACGGATTAAAATCCCGATAAAGTGTGACTATTTACGCCTACTGATTCATTGGCGGAATAATTCAAATCAGTCTTGGCGGAAAAATGAATTGAATGAATTCCGGGATTATGGATGATTTTGACAATTGATTAAGGATTTGTTCGACGCCTCCCGAAATCGCTACACTCATCGGGACTGTCGCTTCGGGTCGGGATTTAGCTTCAAGTATTAATAGGAAAAACGACGGTGAAGCCGTCGAACTTCTCAATAGCCCTAGGTGAAACCTATGGAAGAATGTAAACAGGGACGCGGATGGCAACCCCGAATGGGGTTGAACTTTTGTTAAACAGGAAAGGTGTTCGACACCCTCCGGGGTCGTGGGGAATCGTGTCGTCGTTTCGTAGTCCACGGGTTTCACCCGCGGTTAATCGGGATGGGTAGGCGGTGATTTACCGCCGTCCCCCCCACACCACCGGGCATACGCTTTAACGTACCACGGCGGTTTCCTCTATTGATTAACCTTTCTGTACAGCG
>NZ_JAXRUT010000048.1:0-19816 GCF_035156405.1 Algoriphagus aurantiacus
AAATTTGAGGGAAGGCTGAAGCTGGACATCAATACGGAAAATTAATTAATTAGTTCCCTTCCCTTGGGGCACCCCAAGGGAAGGGAAGGACAGAGTTTAGCTAACACTCCCGAAAAGGGGCTCAGGCCCCTTTTTTGTTTTTCTTACTTGGTTCTTCGATGAGTTGAATCACTGTAGGAACATATTTACTTTTTGTGAAAATTTGCTCGTTAGCCCAATCCACTATAATATCTTCATAGGCCAAAGGAAGGATGACTTCACCAGCCTCGTTAATTACCCCAGTAAGTCCATCTTTTTGCACTATCACAAAATTCTTTCTCTCTCTTCTTAGTCTTTCAAATTCTGCCGGGATCACTACCTTGCCCTCACCATCGAGAAGCCCGGATTTCCCGGATTTACCAACCATAAAATAGCCGTCAGTAGTTCTATAAATGTCATCAAAGCCTTCGGTGTTAAGAATTGCTCCGTAGGTATTCAATAGGAAATACTTGCCATCGGCTTTTGCAATAGCCAAACCTTTCTCAAAAGGCTTGATAACTTCCCAATTTGCATCAGAGACGAGCTCTCCAGTGGAGCTTATCAATCCCCAGTTTTGGTTAGTTCTATATGCAGCGAGCTGCTCTGAAAACAAAGTTGTCTCGGCATATTGTGGTGAAATCACCCAAATGCCAGATGCGTTGACAAAACCAAAAGAGCCTTGTGACATTGCTGGGTAAAGGCCTTCACTTCCTGAGCTGATTTCTTCCACTTCAAGCATGGGTTGTACCAACCAGCCTTTTTTCCCTAAAAGCCCAATTCTATTATCTCGAAAATGTACATTATATAAATCCTTTCCGATTTTATTGACCTCTGTCATGCCTACATCATCTAGCAAGATCCCATCATCTTCCATGACACGCCGAAGTTTGCCATGAATGTACTCTAGCATAATATCATTCTCAAAAGTGATCTTATGAAATGAATTGTAGCGAATATTGGACTTAATGTCATTTCCTTCTATAAGCAAGTACTGATCTTGGTTGTATCCATAATAGAAATTGCCGTGGGTATGCTGTAGTGTCTCGATGATGGGATCCAATACATAGTTACCTTCTCTATTGATCAATCCATAACCACTTGCTTCTTTCGCCAATACGAACTCACCATCATTGTCTGAAAGGAGCTCAAAAGTTTTATCAGGATTGGGTGATAAGGGCATAGAATACGCATTCCCTTTTCGGACGATTATTACACCTGTATTTGTGATCTTAGCCTCATCAAGTTCTCCTAAATAAGTTGTTTTGTTAAACCCTCTTTGGAACAACCAGTATTCATTTCCTTTACTTGCCAAAAGCATATTGAAGTAGGTATCTATTTTTTCATATTCTAATGGCAAAACCTGCTGTCCATATTCATGAAATGCTCCTATTCCATTCGGCCCTTTGACAAGGATCCAAGGCTCTAAGTATTGGTATATCTCTGTTCCGACCAGTGAAACTGCGGGTCTCAAATCTCTTGATAATAACGAGAGGCTATTGCCAACTTTACCTATTCTCACAGCCTCACTAAGGAGAGCAATGTCATCATATATCAATCGGGATTGGAGCTGGATCTTAGTGTCATAAACTTCCCAAGATTGAGCCTGTGCGGCCTTAGGGATTAAAAAAGTGAGAAGGAAACTAACGAGTAGCGTAAATTTTTTATTCATTTAGATATAAGTTATTCGGAAAGGTCTTAAAGGTAAAATGACCAAAGGTTTGATTCAATCCTTTGGTCATTTTTATTAGATTTTGTAGTGCTAACTACTCTGTTTTCACTTTTTCCAGATCAAATAGGTCTGAAATAATTTGGATCATTTCCTCTGCTTGATCACGTTGGCAAGCTGCGCGAAGCTGTACGACCGGAACTTTGAGAATTTTCTGCATCATGCTCTTGGTGATTTTGTCGATCACAGCAAACTCCTTTTTGTCAGCATTTTTCATAAATCTCGCCATCTCTTCCTGACGGATTTGTTCTAAGGATTGCTTGAGCTTATTGATAGTGGGAGAAGCAATCATTTCCTTTTTCCAATCGAAAAAATCCTTGATGATTTCTTCTATTATTTCTTCAACCTTAGGGACAGATGCGAGTCTTTTTTCCAGTGTTTCAGAAGCTTTGCTACGAATGTTGTCTACATTATAAAGTACCACACCGGGGACGTCTTCAACAGAAGTTTCTATGCTTCGTGGCACAGAAAGATCTACTAGCAATTTATAGCTGTTAATCTGGAATTTTCTCAATAATTCCTTCGTGATAAACGGCTCAGGACGCTGAATAGAAGAGACAATGACGTCAGCTTCTTCCATTGCTTCTAAGCAATTCTCGAAAGGAACCACTTCAAAGCCCATTTCTGCAGCAATAGACGCTGCTTTGGACAAGGTTCTGTTTGTGATTTTGACTTTTGCACTAGGTAGATGAACCATATTCTTGGCTACATCTTCACCGATCTCTCCAACTCCGATTAATAATATTCTAGGTTCGAAAGTATTTGAAGTCAAGCTTTCTATCAATTCAATTGCAGCATAAGACAAAGATGCAGCCCCATCTCTGAAGGCAGTCTCCTGTACGATGCGCTTGTTGGTGAAAAAAACCGTGTGCATCAATCTATGAAGGAAAGGACCAGTCATATTCAAATCCGCGGAAGCTTGGTAAGCTCTTTTTACCTGATTTGAGATCTGAATGTCACCTACTACCTGAGCTTCCAGTCCCATCGATACTCTGAACAAATGCCTGATTGCAGCTTTGTCATCATTGAAAATCTCAAAATATTCTAAGTAATTAACGATGTCTGTCAGTCCTTTTTCAAGCCCGATCAACTTAATTATCTCAGTACTGATATCATGATCGTGATTATAATATACTTCTGTTCTATTGCAGGTAGAAAGTATCAAGGCGTCATTTAGGCTAAAAAAGTCTTTTATTTTCAGTAAAATGCCATGTACAGCCTTCTCATCCAGAGAGATGATTTCCCGGATTTGAACTGGTGCATTTTTATGTGATAAACTGAGTGCTCTAAATTTGACTTGCATCATGCTTAAGCTTGGACTGCAAATTTAACAGACAAAGACACGGGAAGTGTCCATTTTGGGAAGGCATCTGCTAATTTATAATCGGTCTAAATAATCATTTCTATGAATACTGTAAGTATAAGGGCTATTGATTTCTTAAGCTAATACTATTAACTTATGAGTCATTGATAGATTCTATTACTTTTTCAAAAGCACTATGAAAGCTAGATTTTTTTATTGGCTGAAAGTTTATCTGGGATTCTCCAGAAAGGAATCACGCGGATTCGTACTCTTTGTTCCTGTCTTACTTTTTCTAGTTATCTCCAAAGTTGCTTTCAAAGAAATTCGAAAGGCAAATGCTGAGGATTTTCACATCCGGTA
This sequence comes from Algoriphagus aurantiacus, assembly GCF_035156405.1. Classification (NCBI taxonomy): domain Bacteria; kingdom Pseudomonadati; phylum Bacteroidota; class Cytophagia; order Cytophagales; family Cyclobacteriaceae; genus Algoriphagus; species Algoriphagus aurantiacus. Next base: position 3,408 of record NZ_JAXRUT010000048.1, read on the forward strand.
TTTAGCAACTATTGATAGTCTTGAGTCTTCTGGAGTTGCTATTATGAGTTCGCCATTTCCTGTCTTCAATCCCAAAGATACAATTGTTAAAAAGTCGAATTCGAAGCAACTTGAAAATCTTAATCGAATCCCATTTTCTGAAGCGGATTCCGTCACCCTGCAGATTGTGCCAGGAATAGGTCAAAGCACTGCAAGCAGGATCGTGAAGTTTAGAGAAAGTCTTGGTGGACTTTACTCCAAAAATCAGCTTAGTGATGTATATGGATTGAAACCGGAAACAATGGATGCGATCTGGGAATATTTTGATTTTTCCCCAGGTATTTTACGCAAAATTACTATCAATCAAGTTGAAATAGGAGACTTAGCTAAACATCCTTATTTCAGCTATGCTGAAGCGAAAGTTGTGATCGCTTATCGAAAGCAGCATGGTGATTTCCAATCTTCGGAGGAACTCAAGCAAATCAAGATTTTCAGGCAAGAATGGATTGATAAAATATCTCCATACCTCGATTTTCAATAGTTCGATCAATTCATTATTCCCAAGCGAGCTATTTTCCCCATCTTTGAACCATGGATTCTCATCTGGATCAGATTCAATTACCCAAACTCAATTTGCCGCATTTCGACCCTCAGCTTCTAGAGAAGGAAGGAAAGATGTGGATATTTGATTCGCTTCGCAAAAAGCAACTGGTTTTGACACCCGAAGAATGGGTTCGCCAGCATTGGATTAATTTCCTGATCTTTCCACTGAAATTTCCAAAGGGTCTTTTAGCATTGGAAAAAGGCTTAATCTACAATAAACTGATCAAACGGACTGATCTGGTGGTTTGGGATAAAAGTGGTAAACCTTATTTGCTAATTGAATGTAAGGCTCCCAAAGTCAAGTTAACTCAAAAAACTATTGAGCAGGCCTGCATGTATCATAAGGAGTTGAAAACTCCGTTTTTAATCATTAGCAACGGTATTCAGCATATTTGCCTGAGTTTTGATCATGTGAGTCAGCAGTTTACTCAGGAGAAAAACTTTCCCGAACCTCCTGTTTAAATCCTATGTTGTAAATTTGCACTTGAGATTTTTCTCAAAATTAAACTGAAATTACTTTTACTGAATATGTCTAAGACCTCTTCCGTTCACCCTTGTGATCTTTGTGCCAGTCGTAAGCTTTCGATGCTTTCTGATCTTACAGAGGAGCAGGCTTGCAATATTTCAGATAATAAAAACATGATCTCCCACAGGAAAGGGCAGGTACTCTATTACGAAGAGGCCAAGCCATTAGGGGTTTTTTGTGTAAATGAAGGGGTGATCAAGATCTTCAAAACTGCTTCCAACGGGAAAGAACAAATTATGCATTTGGCCAAGAAGGGTGACCTGCTAGGATATTCAGCATTGCTGGGAGAGGAAAATTACACCAATTCCGCCATGGTAATCGAAGATGCCAAGATTTGCTTTATTCCTAAAGAAACCTTCCTTAAGGCTTTGGTAAGCAACGGACCTTTTTTCAGAAGATTGACCAAAGCGCTCAGCCATGAAATAGGAGTGATGGAGGAGAAATTAGTAGATGCTTCGCAAAAGAGTATTCGAGAGCGTTTGGCATATTTGCTATTACAGCTAGCAAATTCTTATGGGCTCGATGGTGCAGGTAATCAGCAGATTGATTTGGTGCTGAGCCGAGAGGAGGTTGCTAGCTTGATTGGTACAGCCACCGAATCTGTCATTCGATTATTGTCAGAATTCAAAAAGGATAAACTCATAGAATTGAAAGGCAAAAAAATTGTGATTTTGGATAAGGAAGGTTTAGTGAAGCTTTCAGATTTTTATGCTTGAGTTGAACATAGCCGCTTTTATTGGGGTTAATGTGATATGAAGTCTTTCCTTGACAAATACATTATTGCGCTTTTACCACTACTCGTATTTTCCATTTTTTCTAGCCATGTAGAAGCTCAATCAATTGCTTATAAAGCTCTCTTAACTACACTATATGATGCTGATTTCCCTGTCCTGAAACCTTCTCAAGTGACTGATTTGAGTAATTATCAAGTATTAGATACTCGGGAAAAAGAGGAGTTTGAAGTCAGCCATCTAAAGGATGCAGTATGGGTTGGTTACGATACTTTTTCCCTGAATAATATAACTTCATTGGATAAAGAGCAACCCGTGTTGGTTTATTGCACAGTAGGAGTAAGATCTCAGGATATTGGGAAAAAGCTAAATGAAGCAGGATATACTGAGGTGTATAATTTGTATGGAGGTCTGATCGAATGGGTAAATGAGGACAAGCCGATTTTTCAAGGCGATTCTACTACGAAGAAAGTGCATACCTATTCCCAATCTTGGGGTATCTGGCTGACTAGAGGGGAAAAGGTTTATTAAAACTCCATTTTTGGTCTTCCATATGACCAATTCTTATTTCTCCACATCTTTATTTGGCATCGGATCGTAAATCAAACCTAAACACGTCCCCCATGAAAAACTTGAAAATCCATATCGCTTTTTTCCTCAGTATTATTCTTTTCAGTTGCCAAAGCTCGGTTCCAGGAATGGCTGAAACTACACCTCCAAGTCACAAGACATGGAATGAATTGCTCAAGGCAAATATCAGCGCAGACGGAACAGTTAATTACAAAGGATTTATCAAAGAAAAATCGAAGTTGGAGACCTATCTCAATAGCTTGAGTGAGAATGCTCCTGATCGTAAAACCTGGTCGAAAGATGAGCAACTAGCTTATTGGATCAATGCGTATAATGCGTTCACTGTAAAATTGATCGTGGATAATTATCCCGTGGAGAGTATCAAGGATCTTGGACCGTCGCTGAAGATTCCTTTGATCAAAGATGTGTGGCATTACAAGTTTTTCAAGATAGGAGGTCAAGAGTCCAGTTTGGACGAGATTGAGCATTCGATTTTGAGAAAAGAATTTGAAGAACCCCGAATCCATTTTGCCGTTAATTGCGCTTCTGTTTCCTGTCCGCCTTTGCTCAATGAAGCTTTCGAAGCTGCTACCATAGAGGCTCAGTTGGATAAGGTTGCCACCCGATTTATAAATGATCAAAGTAGAAATAAAATCTCCTCCGATGCCGTTCAGATTTCTTCGATATTCTCCTGGTTCAAAGGTGATTTCACCAAGAATGGTAGCCTAATTGACTTTTTGAATAAGTACAGTAAAGTCAAAATTAATTCTGATGCAAAAGTGTCGCATCTAGATTATGATTGGAATTTGAATGAATAGATTTAAGTTTTTGGTAAATTTCCAATTGTGCCCCCATCAAAACCAAACCTAATGAGTACAAAGCGCCATGTGGTCATCATCGGCAACGGAATAGCAGGAGTGACCTGCGCCAGACAGCTTCGAAAGCTCGATGAATCGGTTAGGATTACGCTAATTTCAGGTGAATCGAAGTACTTTTTCTCAAGAACTGCACTCATGTATGTCTTTATGGGGCATATGGAATTTGAGCATACCCAACCTTATGAGAATTGGTTTTGGGACAAAAACAGAATCGAATTGAAGGAAGGCTGGGTGAAATCAATCGACTTTAAAGCCAAGAATTTGCTTTTCCAATCTGGAGAAAATATAAGCTATGATGAGCTTGTGATCGCCACAGGGTCAAAGCCTAATAAATTTGGCTGGCCAGGTGAGGATCTGCAAGGTGTTCAAGGGTTATATTCCAAACAGGATCTTGAACTAATGGAGGAAAATACCCAGGAGGGGGTTCAACGAGCCGTAATAGTGGGTGGAGGATTGATCGGAATCGAGATGGCTGAAATGCTGGCTTATAAAAAGATTCCTGTGACTTTTCTAGTTCGGGAATCTGGCTTCTGGGACAATATACTGCCAAAGGAGGAATCAGAATTAGTGGGTAGGCATATGCGAGAGCACCATATTAATTTGCGACTGAATGAGGAACTGGAAGAAATCATTTCTGATCCGAATGCGAGGGCGAAAGCCGTCCGCACAAAATCAGGTGAGGAAATTCAATGCCAATTTGTAGGGCTTACTGCTGGGGTGACTCCAAATATTGATTTTCTCAGAAATACTGAATTAGAAGTCAACCGAGGCGTAAAGGTGGATTTTGGTTTCCAAACCAACATTCCAAATGTCTATTCTATTGGGGATTGTGCAGAGTTCCATGAAGCACCTGCATCGGACCGTAAATCGGTGGAGCAGGTTTGGTATACAGGAAGGATGCATGGAGAGACTTTGGGATATATTTTGGCAGGTAAAAAAGTGACCTACCAACCAGGTGTTTGGTTCAATTCAGCCAAATTCCTGGATATAGAATACCAGACCTATGGGACTGTACCTGCGAAATGGGATGTTGAGCAAGTAAAATCATTTTATTGGGAGCATGATAGCGGGAAAGTGGCTTTCCGCATGCTAATGGACTTAAACGGTCGAATTCAAGGAGTGAATAATTTCGGTTTTCGACTGAGACATGAGTTTTTCGATCAAGCTATCGGTGAAAAATGGACAGGAGCCAAGGTGATTTCAAAAATGGACAAAGCCAATTTCAACCCAGAGTTTTTTGCTCCTTATTATATAGCCATTCAAAAAGCATTTAAAAGTCAATTCGGAGGAGATATCAAAGTTTCCAAGAAGACATTTATCCAAAAACTATTCGGAGCAAGCGTATGAAGGTGATTCAAAGTATAGGCATTCTGTTGTTTTTGCTAGGCTTGACTGTCTTTACTGTGATGCCGTTTTTAGGTAATTACACGCTGACAGGGGAATTGGTTTTGGCCAATACCAAGGATATCCATCAGGACAAAATGTCGGAAATTCTCACACCAATGTACGGTGAAACCTATTCTTCCAATTTCTCATTTATTTCCGCTTTCAATGATAACTTCTCTTCATACAATGATGCCTTGAAGGAGGAATCAAAGTGGGACGAAGTGATTTGGGATGATTACAGCTTTTCGTTGGCACAAAGTTCACTCAGCAGCCCCGTCCGTGATAACCCTTGGCTTTTCTTGGCACTATCTATTGGTTTGGCTGTTTTGGGAGGATTGATGTACAATCTGCCAAAGCATAAAGACGAACCTGAAGGGATCAAAAACAACGGGATTTACCATTCTTCCATGAAGAATCGAGGTTGGATGGGAATGGTTACAGGCGCATATCTGATACTTTTCTACATCATTTTGTACTGGTTTCCAGCCTATATCGTGAATCCGGTTTGGATGGTGACTCCGCTGAGTATGATCCTCAGTGGTAATCCAGCAAGTCAGTGGTTTCTTTACGGTACGATTTATACGCTTGCGATCATTGTAATGGGCGTGCGGATGTTTCGTAAATACCGAGGCAATAAGTATCAGCAGCTGAGAACAGCTTCGGTGATGTTCTTCCAAACGGCTTTTGCGTTTTTGATTCCTGAAGTTCTTGTTTTACTAAATCAGCCATACTATGATTTCAAAAACATCTGGCCGCTCGATTACGATTTCTTCTACGATTACCAGATTGGTACGTTCTTAAGTTCTGGTGGAGTAGGTATGTTTATGTTGATTTGGGGGATTTTGCTGATCATTATAGGTGTACCGGTTTTCACTTATTTCTTTGGCAAAAGATGGTATTGCTCTTGGGTTTGCGGCTGTGGAGGGTTAGCAGAGACAGTCGGAGATCCGTACCGGCAGCTTTCGGACAAGTCTTTGAAAGCCTGGAAATATGAGCGTGTAATCGTACACAGTGTATTGGTGCTTGCTGTAGTGATGACTGTGGTGACCATTGCCAATTACTTTTCAGGCTTTGCTCTTTTGGGGAATGTCACAAACCAATTACATTCGTTCTATGGTTTTGCGATTGGGTCGGTATTCGCAGGCGTGGTCGGTACTGGCTTTTATCCATTTATGGGTAATCGGGTTTGGTGCAGATTTGGTTGTCCGTTGGCTGCATATCTTGGCATAGTGCAGCGTTTCAAATCACGATTCAGAATCACCACAAACGGAGGCCAGTGTATTTCCTGCGGCAATTGTTCAACCTATTGTGAAATGGGAATCGATGTTCGCTGGTATGCTCAGCGGGGTCAGGAAATAGTGAGAGCTAGCTGCGTGGGTTGTGGAGTCTGCTCAGCAGTTTGTCCGCGGGGAGTGCTGAAATTGGAAAATGGTTCTGAGAAAAACCGAATCAACGAAATGCCAATAATCATTGGAAATGATTCCATCAAGTTAAATGCGTAAATGATTCTCTTATATATTTTGATTGGGATTTATGCCCTGGGGATGCTGTTTATTTTCATATACAGTCTTGCTCAAGGGCATTTGCTTTTGAAGTTTCTTAGTGCAAAAAAGTCATTGGAGCAGATGCCTCATGTTTCACCTGAAGCTTGGCCAAAAGTCACTGTACAGCTACCAATCTACAATGAACTCTATGTAGTGGATCGTTTGATAGAGGCAGTTTCCCGGATGAATTATCCTTCAGAATTACTCGAAATTCAGGTGCTGGATGACAGCACTGATCAAACCGCAGAGTTGATCCAAAAGAAAATGCTGGAGTTTCCTGATATCAATCTCAAATACATTCATCGAAAGGACAGATCAGGTTTTAAAGCAGGAGCCTTGAAAGAAGGTTTGACTAAAGCCAGCGGGGAATTTATCGCAATTTTCGATGCGGATTTTGTGCCCGATCCTGATTTTTTGCTGAAAACGATTCCTTATTTCTCTTCAGCAAAAGTCGGGATGGTCCAAACCCGCTGGACGCATTTAAATAAAAATTATTCGCTGTTGACACGCTTGCAGGCATTTGCGCTGGATGCACATTTTTTGATTGAGCAGATTGGAAGAAATAGCCAGCATGCCTTTATCAATTTTAACGGAACCGGTGGTATTTGGCGAAAGTCCTGTATTGTCGATGCAGGAGACTGGCAGGATGATACGCTGACAGAGGATTTGGATTTGAGCTACCGTGCCCAGCGCAAAGGATGGGAGTTTGTTTATAGACCGGAAATTGAATCTCCGGCAGAACTTCCTCCGATCATGTCGGCAGTGAAGTCCCAGCAATTTCGCTGGACCAAAGGAGGTGCAGAATGCGCAGTGAAGCATGCCAAAGCGGTTTTGATAGAGAATCTTCCTTTTTCTACTAAATTTCACGCGATGGCGCATCTGTTCAATAGTACCATTTTCATTGCTATTTTGCTAGTAAGTCTGAGCAGTATAGGAGTGTGGTGGGCTGGGACGCAAGGCATGATTTCAGCCAATCTGTTCAAAATTGCAGGACTGTTTATGATCGGTTTTGTGATTATTGCCGGTGTGTATTTGGTTGCGTATTTCTATGAAAAGAGAAGTTTTTGGAGAAGCTTGATTCAGGCCATCTACATGTTGCCATTATTCCTGTCGGTATCTATGGGCTTGGGCTTGCACAATGCCCAGGCAGTTTGGGAAGGTCTTTCCGGTAAAAAATCACCCTTTATCCGCACTCCAAAGTTCAATCTGGAAAGTGGTTCCGGTCTAGAAACAAATCGATACATCAAGTTCAAAATTCCGGTTACAACCTGGATGGAAGGGGTTTTAATGCTTGTATTTTCAGCAATGGTATTTCTTCACATTTATTGGCAAACTTTCGAGATGCTTCCTTTTCACCTGATGCTGGCGGTAGGATACGGACTAGTGTTCTTTTCATCATTCAAAGCCTATAGTTTGGCTAACTAATCCTTCATGCATAACCCACCAATTATTGATGTAATCATTCCTGCCTACAATGAGGAGAACTCCATTCCAAAGGTAATTGGGGATATTCCATCACTTGTCAGAAATGTGGTAGTAGCAAATAACAACTCTACAGACAGCACAGGAAAAGTAGCGGAAATGGCTGGGGCAAAAGTGGTTTTCGAACCTCAGAAAGGCTATGGAAAAGCATGCTTGACTGCAATGGATTGGATCAAAAAGCAGGAAATCCAACCCGATATAGTTGTCTTTTTGGATGGGGATTACAGCGATTATCCAGAAGAATTGCTGGATTTGATTAAGCCTATTTTGGCCCAAAAAGCAGAATTGGTGATTGGGTCCAGAGCCTTGGGAGAGCGGGAATCCGGTTCGATGACGTTTCCTCAGGTATTTGGAAATTGGTTGGCAACCACGATGATGAAGTATATGCAGGGAGCTGAATTCTCTGACTTGGGTCCGTTTCGGGCGATTGTTTGGCAGAAGCTTCTTGAACTGAATATGGTCGATCAGAACTTTGGTTGGACTATAGAAATGCAGATCAAAGCGCATAAGGAAGGACTTCGTTACACAGAGGTTCCTGTGAATTATAGAAAGAGAATAGGTGTCTCGAAAGTAAGCGGAACGGTAAAGGGAGTAATTGGTGCAGGATATAAGATAATTTACACCATTTTCAAGTATTGGTAATTCGCAGAATTAAGTATGAAGACCTAGGAATGGATTTTTTGTAATTTTAACCCTATGAGAAATTTATTCATCCCTGTCCTTCTTTTATTTCTGATTAGTTCCTGTAATTCCACCGGGAGGAAAGCCATTGATGAGGAGGAGTTTGCTTCTCGCTGGTATCAGGATAAAGCGGAGATCAATGTCTTTGAGCTAAAACAAATGCGGTATGGAGAGGAGCGTGAAGGCGAGGCCGTGATGATTTTTGTGACGGAGGATTTTTCGAAGAGAAAGCAAGTCAAACTTGACAATCCTTCTGATGCTGGAAAAGACGCCATGAAGGTAATGAAACTGAATATGACCCGTGATTTTGTGACAGGAGTTTATCCATACCACACCATGCTGTCGGTTTTTACGCCAGTTTATGCTGATCTGAAGTCTCCTAAAATCACCGCATCTGTCACCGAATGGTGCGGTCAGTCTTTTATGCAGCTAAATTCAAAAAACAATAAGTATTCAGTAAAGTTATTCTCGTATTTCGAGTCGGAAGGCGATCAGGAATTGTCCATAAGCGCTATGGCTGAAGATGAGATTTTCAATTTAATCAGACTTAATCCGGATCTGGTGCCAACAGGTCATCTGATATTAATTCCAAGTTTAATTTATAATCGCTTTACCCATCATCCTCTAAACTCTCAAAGTGCAGTAATTTCCAAGCGTAAGACAGGTTCGAATCAAGCTGAAGTAGAAGTGATTTATGAGGAAATCGGAAGAAAATTACTCATCAAATACGTGGATGCTTTTCCGTATGAAATCATGTCTTGGCAAGAAACACAAACCAAGGAAGACGGCACTGAAGAGGTCACTTCTGCAGTTCGTAAAAGTGTCCAAATGCTGGATTATTGGAGAAAAAACGGACTTCAGAATGAGTCGATTCGCAAAATCTTAGGGCTTTGAGAAAGCCAATTAGACGGCTTCTGATTCTTTTGATTTTTCTGCTGATGGCGGCAGGATTTATCTTTTTAGGCTATGTTATTTCCAGAGAAAATTTCTGGTTGACTTTCACGGTTTTTACATTTCTGTTTGCCGGAATGGTCGGTATTTATTTTCTGACAAATCAGCTCAAGTGGGGTTGGATATTTGTGGCAGGTTTGGTCCTTAGGTACGCTTTATTACCTGCATTTCCCAGTTGGTCAGATGACTATTACCGTTTTCTATGGGACGGAGAACTGGTAAAAATGAGTGAAAATCCCTATTCGGAAACACCCGAAGATTGGCTACGGAATTATCCTGAAAGTTCGAATACCTATCTGGAGAATCTTTTCCTAGGAATGAATTCCCCTCAATATTTTTCTGTGTATCCGCCTTTGAATCAGGCAATATTCTTCCTCGCTGCTTGGGGAGCAAACCTTAATACTCAAACAGGGATTCTGATATTAAGAGTAATCTTGATATTGGGGGAAATTGGTGTTTTCTTCCTTTTGCTAAAACTTTTTGACCACTTTCAGATTCCAACAATCAGGCTTATTTTATATTGGTTGAATCCACTGGTTATCATGGAAATCACCGGTAATCTTCATTTTGAAGGATTGGTGCTACTGCTTTTGCTTGCTTCGCTGTATGCCTTAAGCAAAAATAGAGATGGACTTTCAGGAGGGTTTTGGGGACTTTCAATTGGGATGAAATTGTTGCCTTTGATGCTGATCCCGACTTATGTCTCATTTACGAAAACCAGAAGATCCAACCCTTTCTGGCTGGGATCAAGCATTGCTGTTATCGCTAGTTTTGGCTGGCTTTTGATAGATGATTCATGGGTTAATTTCCTCCAAAGTCTCAGGCTATATCAAGGAAAATTTGAATTCAATGCTTCCATTTATTACCTGCTTCGGGAGGCAGGCTATTGGGTAAAAGGTTACAATATCATCGGGGAAATAACCCCGATTCTAAGTGGGATCACTTTGGTTGGAATTATATATTTTACATGGAAAAGGAAGCCTCAAAATCTCTTGCAACTTGCGGATCTCTGGGTGTTGGTTTATTTGATTTATCTTGTTTTGCAGCCCGTAGTCCATCCCTGGTATCTGATTCCGGCGTTTGGCTTGAGCCTACTGACCGATAAAAAAGCTTTTTTTATTTGGACTTTTGCAGTGGTATTTTCGTACCAAGCCTACAGCAATTCTAGGTACCACGAAAGTTCACTATTTCTATTCATAGAATATTTCCTTCTTTATTCGGCTATTTATTGGGACTATTTTAGATCAAAACACAAATCGATAATAACTACATGACTTATAGATTTCTATTATCATTCGCTTTATCACTATTCATTTTTTCCTGCTCCCCAAGTCCAGAAAAGCAGGCTCAGGAACTTATCGAAAAATCAATCGAAGCGCATGAACTTTCTAAGAAGTGGGAGAATGTGACAATTATCAAATTCAAGAAAAGTACACGCATACTGGATGAAAATGGAAAAGTGGAAAATGAATCTGAACAATGGGTAGAATTTCGCCTAAAACCCTACTTCGAAGCTAAATTGACTTGGGAGAAAGACAGTGTTCTGCATGTAGCCAATTTCAACGGAAGCAAAATGAGCTATCAAATGGGCGGGAATGCAATTCAGAACGAGGGCTTTTTAAAAGCTAAAAAATCTGAAATTGATGCAGCCTATTTTGCTTTTGCGCAGCCGTGGATTCTTTTGGATGAGAATGCTAATTTGATTTATGAAGGGCAGAAGACATTTGATGATGGTCGAAATGTAGAATCTGTTCGAGTGGATTATGGTAAAGATTCAGCTATCAGTTGGTTTTACTTAGATACGGTTTCTTCTCAAGTTCTTGCAAATGAAATTCATGCCAACGATCATAAGAGCCTAATCGAAAATGTTTCATACAATGAGTTAACAGGCTTTTTACTTGTAAAAGAGCAGAAGAGTTATAGAATTAATGATACAGGCAAAAAGATGTTTTTGCAGACGGAGTTTTTATATTCTGATTATGAAGTAACTTTTGAATAAGTAATGATTTATCCATTAATAATCAGAATAATGAAATTGAAATACCTTTTTATCTTCCTACTTGGCTTAGCTGTTTTTTCTTCATGTGAGTCGCGTACTGAAGCTGAAATAATTGTCGATAAGGCAATAGAAGCACATGGAGGAGAAGCATATACTAATTCGAAAATTGAGTTTGATTTCAGGGATATTCACTACACTATTTTCAAGACATCTGATCGGTACGAATACATCCGCGAATTTTCACACTCCTCTGGAAATGTGATTGACGTGCTGAACAATGAGGGTTTTGAAAGAACAGTCAATGGGGCAAAAATCGATACGCTTTCGGAAGAGTGGATTGGTAAATATTCCCGCTCAGTTAATTCGGTGGCTTATTTTGCTTTTCTTCCTTATGGGCTTAATGATCCTTCCGTTTTCAAAACTTCCTTAGGCGAGACCGAAATTAACGGGGAAAAATACAACTTGATCAAAGTGACTTTTGCTGAGGAAGGTGGTGGTGAGGATTTTGACGATGAGTTTTTGTACTGGATAGGCACCGACGATTCTTTTGTAGATTATATGGCGTACAGCTATCATACGGATGGAGGTGGTGTAAGAATGCGGGAAGTGAGTGCTGTGAAGGAAATAGGTGGTATTCGATTTCAAAACTACCTGAATTTCAAGCCTGAAGATGAGAGTTTGCCTGTAGATAATATGCAGGAACTTTATGAATCCGGTGATTTAGAATTACTTTCAGAGATAAATTTGGAGAATATTAAGGTTGAATCGTTGAACAGGTAACCCAAAATGAATCCTAAACGACTGACATTCACTAATAGAAATGACCTTGAACTGGCTGCACACTTGTATTTGCCAGCTGATCAGAAACCGCATTTTTTTGCAATTTTTGCGCATTGTTTCACCTGTTCTAAAAACTTCTCGGCCGTCACTCGAATTTGTACTGCGCTTTCACAAAATGGAATAGCAGCTTTAAGCTTCGATTTCACGGGACTTGGGATGAGTGAAGGGGAATTTGCAGAGTCAACTTTTACCAGTAATGTGAGTGATTTGCTGGATGCTGCCGATTTTCTATCCAAAGAATATCAGGCGCCCAAAATGCTTATCGGTCATTCGCTTGGAGGCGCTGCAGTGTTATATGCGGCAACTGAGATGAGTGAAGTAGAAGCTATAGTTACGATTGCTGCACCCGCATTTCCGGGACATGTACGTAATTTGTTTACAAACAGCATTGAAGAGATAGAGGAAAGCGGAAGTGCGTCAGTGAAAATTGGCGTCCGTCCTTTTCATATCAGCAAGAGTTTTGTCGATGATTTGGAGCAAAAGCCATTGGCTACTTTTTTGAAAAAGCTAAAGAAGTCTCTCCTTATCATGCATTCTCCTCAGGATGAAATCGTGGAAATCAACAATGCGGCGGAGATTTACAATGCGGCTTTTCACCCTAAAAGCTTTATCTCACTGGATGGTGCTAATCATTTGGTTTCTAACCCCAAGGACAGTGAATACATCGCAGAAGTGATTGGAAGCTGGAGCAAGCGGTATGTGCTGGTAGAAGAGGAAAATCGGGTTAATGATACACGTGGAAATCAGGTTTTCGTAAGGCTGTCCGGAGAGAAATACACCACGGAAGTGATGACACCAAATCACCACTTGATCGCTGATGAGCCGGCCGAAGTAGGTGGGGCTGACCTGGGTCCCAATCCCTATGACTTACTGATGGCTTCTCTAGGAAGCTGTACTGCCATGACCCTGAAAATGTATGCTGAACGGAAGAAATGGCCATTGGAGCAGGTCTCTGTTTTTCTCAACCATGAAAAAGTTCACTTGGCTGACAGTACTCATCCAGAAGAAAATTCTGCAAAAGTCAGCCAGTTTACCCGGATCATAGAAATCGAAGGCGAGTTGGATTCTGAGCAAAGACAGAAACTATTGGAAATTTCTAATAAATGTCCCGTGCATCGCACACTTCAGGAGGAGATCATCATTCAAACCATGTTAGCAAAATGAAAAAGACCTGGTCCAGGAATTATCTGCTGAGTTCTGTTCTGGTTATCCTAGGGCTGGGTTTGTGGGCGATTTTTCCTTTGCAGCCAGACTTAATTACTGTTACCAAAAAATGGAAAGGTGTGTGTTGGGTAGGAAGTCGGTCGCCGCTTTTGGGGCCAGAATTGGAGGCATTGAAGGTAATTGGAGCAGATGCAATTTCTCAAACTCCATTTGGCTGGCAAAGTGAAAAGAATACTCCTGAGATCCGCTGGGATACGCATAACGAAAACAAATGGTGGGGTGAATCATCAGCAGGAATTAAAGCAACGTTTGATTCTTCCGCTAGACATGGTATCATGAATATGCTCAAGCCGCACCTATGGGTTCGTGGGAGTTGGCCGGGTGAGATTGAGATGAAGAGTGAGGAGGATTGGAAACTTTGGTTTGAGAATTACGAGGGTTTTATTCTGGATTATGCTAAAATGGCTGAGGCGCATCAGATTCCAATACTGTGCGTGGGTACTGAGTTGGAATTGACTTCGACACGTGAAGCAAACTGGAGAAAGGTGATTTCTGAAATCCGAAAAGTCTATTCAGGTAAGCTGATTTATGCTGCCAATTTCACGGAATTTGAGCATGTGGAATTCTGGGATGCATTGGATTATATTGGAATTCAAGCCTATTTTCCACTTTCTACGAAAACAAATCCTAAACTTGCAGATTTAAAATCAGGTTGGAAAAAGCATTTGCCAAAAATCGAAAAGCTAGTTGCTCAGTATCAAAAGCCTGTGATGTTCACTGAGATTGGCTATTGCAACACGGTAGACGCAGCAATGGAACCTTGGGTTTGGCCAAATGAGCGTAAGGAAACTGAACTTTCTGAAGAAATGCAGGCGCTTTGTTATGAGGCATTTTTTGAAACAGCTTGGCAAAAGAGCTGGATGGCTGGTGTTTTTTTCTGGAAATGGTATCCAGAGGGGAAGCATCGTGAACCAGATTTTACCCCGCAGGGAAAAATGGCAGAGCAGGTTATGCAGAAATATTTTTCGATGGATTGAATTCTAAAAGCAAGAATCCATAACTTAAGAGTATTAGAATCAAAAGATTATATATAGAAAACTCCGCATTTAAGAATAAATGTTGGTTGAGTTGAGGAGTGCAACTCTTCTGAGTGAAATGTCACTAATTATTTAACCTATGAAAACGATAAGGATTTTTATTGCCTCTTCATCGGAACTGAAAGAGGATAGGGAAGAGTTTAGAGCTTTTATTTCCCGGGAAAATGATCGTTTACATACCAAAGGGATCTACCTGAAATTGGAGCAGTGGGAATTTTTTAAAGATTCGATTTCAAGTACTAGGCTTCAAGATGAATATAATGAGGCCATAAGACAGAGTGATATGGTTTTGTGCCTTTTCTATACCAAAGTAGGGAAGTACACATCAGAAGAATTTTATACTGCCTACGAGATTTTTAAAGCTCAAGGTAAACCTCGGATCTGGACGTATTTCAAGAATGCCTCAATTAATGTAGGTTCTATTACAGATGAAATAAATACGCTTTTAGAATTTAAAAAGAAGTTAGGTGATCTAGGTCATTTTCACACTGAATATACTTCCATTGACAATCTGATTAACAAATACAGAAGTCAGTTAGATATGATTTTGCCCGAATACGAATCGAGTTCAAGTTCTGAGCCGGCGGATAAGGGAAAAGAAAACCAAGTCAAAATAGAGACTGAAGTTATAGAGAATACTTTTAATGAAGTGCTTACGAGCAGACTGCTTATTGCGATTAGTAAGCATAACAGGAAAGCAGGAGATTTTTTAGCTGCCAATGGTGATTGGGCTGAAAATAAACAGTTGATTCAGACTGCTAAGCGCATTATCATAAATGGATATGTGGGAGTTATTGGTGTTCAAATTAGGAAGTTGATGTCAATAGGCGAGGAAGAGTACTCGGAAAATAAGATGATGCGGTATCTTGAGCATTGTCAAATTACCGCTAAAAGGGGGATCCAGCTAATTTGTTATGCATTGATATCTGCTTTATGGGATTATCAGTTGAATATAAAAGTCAAATTCTCTAGTTCCCAAACAAACGTTCTGGTCAATTTTTTCAGAAACTCTGCCGATGAAGATATCCTTGCTTTCTTGGAATTATTGCGGAATCTTCTGGAAGTATATCATGAAAATAAATTAGAGTTTTTGATATCTGAATCCTTAGACCTACTTCCAGGACTAAAAGAAGAAAGTGAATTCAAATCAGCCTGTGAAAAACTGAATGAGGTATCCCAATTAATCAATAATTCATCTTACCAGTTAAATGATTGTATAGAGGCAGAAATGAATCTTGCAATTGTGCTAGAAAATTTAAGCTTCTTGTCTGAATATAGGATGATCTCCATCAATCAGATTGATTATAATCAACAGCGGAATGATGCAGAGGGTTTGTATTTACATAATTACACGCTCTTAGTTGGGGAAAACAAAGTAAACGATAGCAGCCAGGGTAACGTGAGACGAGAATCCTCACCGGTAATTTCACATGCCGTGATCATATTTAAAGACAACTATAGGAAGAATATTAATCTAGATCCTTTTATAATAGATTTTAATGGACTAAAACTGTCTGGAGGCTCAAAAATCTGCTTTTATTCTTATTGTAATACCTATGATGACCTTAATCTAAACTATAGTTTTATAGAAGATAGAAGTAAGGAAATCATTACAAAATCAAGTAATCCCAAACCGAACGATTCCAACTTAAATTCTCTCAATTCATGGCTATCTAAAAAGGAAAACAGGATAGATATGAACTTTGATAAGGTTTATAGTTTGTTTTATGAAGCTAAAAGGACCTTGATAGGAATAGAAGAAGAATCTACTGAAGATTTATTTTAATTTTTTCAATTCACCTAAGCTATTTCTCATGAAAAAATATCCTTTCAAATTTCTAGACTCCTATCAAAGAGAAGACAGAGGTAAGACCGTTGCAAAAGAATTGTCTTGAAAAACTTCAGGGATTTTTCGTCTTTTTTCACTCCATTTTTTGTTTTTAGATTGGAAAAAATCAATCATATCCTTTTAAGAGGC
>NZ_JAXRUT010000049.1:0-17654 GCF_035156405.1 Algoriphagus aurantiacus
TTTAAAATGATTTATAGATTCTAATTGGAACGGCGGATCAACTCCCCCTTATAGCAGGAATAGAATAAAATATTGCAGCCATTAGCAAAGGGGGCTAGGGGGATTTTGAGTGGAATGTATTGTAAAGTCTGAAGGCAGTCAGGAGACTGCAATATCCTCAGCAAAAAGTCAGGAGACTCGCTAGCTGAGCTGCATAGATAAAGTGAAGTTTGGTTGTTGCGATACTTTTGAGGCCAAAAGTATCCAAAAGCCTTCGCCCGAAATCAGCTTTGAATAGCCTTCGGACAATTCATTTATTGGATCATAGTCCGGCTAAAAACAAACGGATCTCGTTCGTACCTCACGAGCTAGTTCGTTTTTTTAACGCCTTCCTATTTCACCAATAAACCAGCTGCTTCCAAGGGCACCTTCCTTCATACTAAGTCATGTGCTATATCGTAGTGTCTTGGGTTAGGGAGTAGAAACGAAGAAATGCCGTAGGCATGCCTGACCGGTAGGCAGGCATGGCAGATTTGTCACTTGTCCGCCGTGGCGGAGCACCGGGTTTTAACCCGGTAAAAAAAGAGAAAAAAGGCCATTTCCTTCGGACATGAAGCAAAGTGGTAAGACGAAGGCTTGTTCCGAGGAGGTCTATAGAGTTAGTGAATTTACATAACTAAAAACACCATTAATTAGAAGATCGGGATTACATCCACGATAATTATCGGGACCCGCTCAGCGCTAATGCTGGTTAACATCACCACAAAAAAAAGCGGAACCTATGGGTTCCACTTTTGGGGGGGTTAAGTTTTAATCAGGCTTTAGCAACTAATTCCTTATACAATATACAACTAATTATCAGTTATTCAGAACTATACCTTAAGAAATATTTCAACAATAGTTCCCTGTATGTAGAAAGGGAAGACTGGAGGCTGAAGATGTTAAAGTTTAGGGAGGTTAAAAGTTAAAGGTTAACGTAGTCAATACGATACTTCGGCTTAACGATTAACATTTAACAGAACTACAAGAATTTGATATTAAAAGATTATGAGGCTCAAAAGCACATAGTTCTAAACCATATAATATTAAAAAAAAGGCAGGGCTGCCGCCAGCCCCACCCAAAAAATATAGAGACTAGTCTACAATTCCTTCGAGGAAACCTTCCTTGTTGAAATTGAGGACTGGTTCGGGATTGCTACTTCCGGTTCCCGGATGGTAGGCAACTACAGTAAAGAAAAAGAGGTTCATTTCTCTTAATAGCCTGGGGTAAGAGACTGGCTAGCACCCAATGAACCTCTGAAAGGGAAAAGCCGAAAACCCTAAAACAGAGTAGGCATTTTAACCACGTACCTAGTGGATACACTTCTGCTTCTACTCGGAACGCCAAACGGTTTCCCTGTTTTTGATCTGTTAAAAAACAGGACATAACAATGAATAAACTATTGAAATTTTTGCCTGCATTTGCCTTAATCTTGGCATCTGGCTTGGCAGTGGCAGTAAATCTGCCAGCAGCTATTGACAACCCACCATCCAAAATCTGGACACCAGATGTGGAGGAGGACTCCGGTTATAGAGAAATCACATCGGAAATACTAGGCACCAACTACCAATGCAACAGTGGCGGGCTTGAGTGTCGGGTTCAGTTCCATAATGACAATCCTATGACTGGAAATAAGTCTGTGCTTACTGCTGGAACTTATAATCCACTGTAAACCTGCAATCAAACTAATTTTAGTAATCCCGAAGGCTAGTGGCCTTCGGGATTCTTTCATCGCTCATTTTGAACTATTCCACTTAACTGGATTTCCTCCTGTGGGATGGGGAAAACGTATTTATTTGATTCCGGCTCCAACGTTATCATTTCCCCAGCCATTGTTCTTTTTATGGTCTTGGAAAATTCAGGTTCCTGATTTAACCTCCTCAAGTCAGAATAGCGAAGTCCTCTACCCACCAGTTCTTTTTCACGTTCCTCCAAAATCCTTCCCAACAAGTCCTTACCTGTTTCGGGAATATCAGGGGTTATGCCTACCTGCATTCTTCGGGAAAGAAAGGATCCCATAATCTCCAATGCCTCCTCTTCTCTATCCGTACGGACAAGACCTTCTGCAGCCAACAATTCCAGTTCACCGACACCTAATCCTCCAAAAAGTGAAAAATTTCCAGTCAGACGCCCCCTGTACAGATACCTGTTTACTCCTACAGAATCAAAGAAAGCAGGGAACCGTAAGTCACCTGAACCGTACTTTTCCAGCAATAAGGTATCAAGAAACACTTCCGGAGAAGAGCTCAAACGAACTGATACCAACTCTGAATAAAACACCGTCTCTTCTCCAAATATCACAAACGGACGGCTTTGGCTAATGTCCAGCTCATTGAAATCAAACCTGTCTTTGTATATCTCTAAAGCTGAAAGAGCAGCCTCCGTCAACCCAGGATAATTGAACATCACCAGGTGGACCCTTGCCAATATCCCCAGTGCCGATGCTTTAGTCGGCCGTGTCTTGGGCAATTGATTATCAGGCAATAGGGATACGGCCAGCTGTAGATCATCCAGAACTCTCTGGTAACATGTTTCCAGATCACTGCGGACAGTCCCTTCATTGATATCAGGGTTTGTCTTTAAAACTATTCCGAGTGATCCCCCATTTCCTCCGTCTTTTTGGTAGGCAGGAGCAAACTGTTGTAATAGCTGATAATAGGCATGGGCTCTATGAAACAACGCTTCTCCTCTCAGTTTATCAGCTTCTACTTGATCTGTGGTTTCCAAGGTTTCGAGCCCATCCAATGCAACATTGGCATAAAACACCTGTTGATATGGAACAAACCAATCGTCAATTCTATCTCCCTGATACGGATCATCTAACCAGTAATAGGATCCAACTTCTGAATTGCTCATTACGGATAATCCTGCTTCGGTGATAAAAAACTCATCTCCTGCATGCACCGTGAGAACAGGTTGTTTATTGAAAACATTGGTATTGTCCAGCAGGGCCCTAATGTCTTCCAGTTTGGAAGGAACCACGAGGCTATTATCAGGCTTGGGGTCCAAAAACCCTTCGCAACCGCTCATTGTACCCACCAGGATCATCCCCAGTAAGCATCTTATTATTATATTTTGTTTCATCTGATTATAATTTGTTTTTAATAGTCATATAGCCTGGGCCCGACTGTCTAGCGTTGAAAAACTACTTGTATGTGGTGTAGACTTGGAGCATCAGTGGTTCTTAATCTGCTATTGTCCTTAATCCATCATATCTAGATTATTTCCTCTTTCTTTTTGAAAGGCAAAAAGAAACAAAAACCTTTGTCGTGGCAAAGCTTCAACCGCACAAAACCAGCCGCCTGGCCCGCGGCCACGACCATCCAGCGCGCCCTAACAACAAGAAAATGTGCTGATACGGTGGTTGCTGCGATATAATCATCCCCCTGTGTGACGATCTACGTCATGCCTGGCCTCAGGCAGGCTTGATTTCATTTTAATATTGTTTAGGAAGGGGGGCTGTGGAGTTTTGGAAAACCCCACAGCGGAGGTCACATGGAATTATTTCGGAGGTAACCACTCCTCCACTTATGAAGAAAGCTTCCTCTTTTCCCCCCAGGTAATACATCGTTTTAGAAATCAAGGGTCAGGCCGACTGCCAGACTTCTTCTGGGTTTGGCCCAGCCATAATCCGGATCCCAGGTGGAGTCGGTCTTCTTCCAGATGATCCCCAGATTATTGGCATATAGGAACAGTTCTGCTTTTTGGAACCTTTTCTGAAAACCCCGGTCCATAACAGGAGGGCTATACCCTAAGCGAATATCCTGGAGACGGATATGATCCCCTTTTTCCACCAACACCTCTGCGTTGGAATAGAACCTGTCCCTAAAGTTATTTCTGGATTCAGGCATGGAAGGCACCTGGGTATGCAGCTCATCCCCTGGCTTCTGCCATCTCAAGGCAAAATCTGAATGTCCTCCCCTTGCCATAAAAATGGTGTTGTATTGGATGGAGGACCGCTTGAAATAGTATCCCAAACGGTAGCTGATATTTGCCGACAGGCTAAAGCCTTTGTACGAGAATGTATTCCGAAGAGAGCCAAAGGTAGTAGGCCTTGCGGGACCGTTATAGACGATGTTTTCCAAGGTGGACCCGTTCACAATAGTCCGATAATCCTGTGATGGACTGCCTTCCACAATACCAACCGGAGCACCTGTCTGGGAATCCAATCCACTCCAGGGCAAACTGTAAACCCCAAACAGCGGCCGTCCCTCAACAGGAAAATAAGTGCCTCCAAGGCCTGCATTTCCGTAACTCAGCAGGTTATTGACCACGGGCTCAATTTCAAAAGAGGTCACCTCTTCTTTGATGCCGGAAAGAAGGAGGACTGTAGTCCACTTGAATGCACCCGTCATATTCCTGGTTTCCAACATCAGGTCATATCCTTTGGTAAGGGTACTTGCATTATTTCCGGTGAAGTATTGGATTCCTGAAGTCGGGGCAAAAGGAGACTGACCGATCAGATCAAGCCCCTCTTTCCTATAAAGCTCCAACGTCCCTGAAATCCTGTCATTCTTGCCTGTAAAATCCAGTCCCAAATTGGCAATCCTGATTTTCTCCCACCGGAGGTTCCTGTTGGGTGAATTGACAATCTGGGCATAGGGCAACTGGGTCAGGAAATTATTGGAAATAATCTGGGCAGTAGTAAAAGCAGATAGACTCCTGTCCACATTCCCATTGAAACCATAAGAGGCTCTTAATTTCAGAAAAGGGAGATTTCCCCACTGATAGAAACCTTCCTCACTGATGGTCCAGCCGAGTCCTGCCGACCATAAGGGGACATCCTTCTGATTGGTGGCAACACCAAATAGATTGGAGGCATCCTTCCGGACACTGGCTGTAATCAGATATTTATTTTGGTAGGAAAGTGAACCATTGGCAAAGAGAGAATAAAAGCGGTCAGCTCCTCCTGCCACTCCCTCCCTATTGGGAATCAACGTGGTAAAACCTGGATCATTAAACTGGGGAAACAGTATCCTATAATCCACCGGGGCAATGCTGGAACGCTCAGGATCATAGCCGTAGTAGCGGGAAGAGGAACTTTCCCTGTCCAAAGCTTTAACCTCAGCGCCTGCCAGTGCATCCAGTCTCCAATCTCCTTTCCAGGAATTGGTATAGTCCAGCATTCCTCTCAAAGAATGGCTTTTTGACCTGCTAAAGGACTTATCCCGGATTCCTCCCAATGGGATATTTCTGATCAGGTTGCCGTTATCATCTATGGTAGTAAACAAGTTGACCAACTCCCGGGCATAATAGCTGTCTTGGCCATATTGTGTATCATTGTTGCCGGACTGCTGCCAATATTGGTAGAGCACTTTTATTCCCAGGCCTTTGACCAGTTTATAATCCAGTCCCAGATTGATCCTCCAGTCATCTATTTTTGAGCGGCTGGGACTTTTCCCTATTTCTTCCAAAGGTTTGTATGTCCAGTCCATCAGCCCCTGTTCCACTGCCTCTGATTTGAATGCATTGCTGAACTGTCTGTTGAGGGAAGTTGGCCTCCCGTTTCCGTCTGCCAGACTTGCATAAGGATACATATCCTGCAGGGAGGTAAAATAAAGATCATCCGGTCCGGCATTCTGGTCGATGGCATTGGTCTGCGTTCCATAAAACCCAAACTGTATACCCAGGCGATCATTCAAAGCACGGAAGCCGTTTTTGATGCTCAGCGTATTTCTTTCTGAGAAATTGCCTACAACAGGAAGTCTCAATTGGTCAAAGCCAAGGGCTACCCGATAATCAAAACTCTCCTTCCCTCCTGACAGTCCCACGCTGTACTGCTGGTTCATCTGGGTTCTGTATAGGTACCTGTTCAGGTCAGTTCGAAGATCCTGATTCCTGAATGCTTCTATTCTATCGCCAGCCTCACTCTCACTGATCAGCCCCTTTTGCCGGCTGTCCAGCACCTCTACCAAGGGGGTCACTGCCGGACGGGAAGAACTGTTGAGAGAACTGTTGTAATAGCCGGTTTCAAAAAGCCGCTCCTCCATGGCTATGTAATCGGATACAGACAGGTTTGGCGCAAGAAAAGGATCTGGATGTTCCACCCAGTTGGCATTGGCCATCAGGCTGACTTTCATTTTGTCCGATCTCTTTCCTGATTTGGTGGTGATCACGATCACTCCATTCCCTGCCCTGGCTCCCCAGATAGACGCTGCCGCTGCATCCCGTAGCACGGTAATACTTTCCACATCGTTGGGATTGATATCATCCAGACTTCCGTCGTAAGGGAAATTATCGATTACGATCAGCGGCTGGGAAAACCTGCCCAGTGTACTCCTTCCACGGATAGAAATGGGATCTCTTCCCGCATCACCGGTCCTGTTGAAGATCAGACCTGAAGTCACATCCTCCAACCGGTCTATCAGGCTGGTGCTGACCCTTCTGTCCACCAGCTCTTCATCCAGCTGTACAAAAGAGCCTGATGCCCTGCTTCTTGGAATTTCCTGATAGCCTGTAGCCAATACTTCCACGGCACCCAAATCCATGTTCAATGCTTTCATTTCGACAAGCAGCTCACCTGAAAACGGTATTGCAACCTGTTTCTTAAAAGTCTCATACCCCAAAAACTGAACGGTAAGCTCATATTCTCCATCAGTAAGAGAAAGTTCAAAATCGCCATTCTGATCAGCAATGACTGTGTGATTGCCCGGTGTTGCCGTGACCATGGCACCCGGAAGTATTTCCGCGCTTTCTATATCCACTACCCTGCCCATCAAAGAGTTACTTTGGGAATAGGACGGCTGAATTCCCACCAGGAACAAAAGGAAATAAAGTGTTATACGTATTTTCATGGGGCTAGGAATTTAGGTTCTGAAATTTTTCTGAGCACCAATACGGGTACCTCTTCCTCGCGCACCACCAAGTCCAGTCCATTTTTCAGAAGGGCTTGTTTTAAACTGGCGGGATCCGATAACCGGGCATCCAGTTCCAGATCAATGGGATAATCGATTCCCGTTCGGTTCATCACCGGATAAGGGCTTATGCCCATGAAATAGGCATTCAGATGGTACACAAATCCCTGCAGGGGATAATTGGTCATATGAAGTCCAGTGTTGGCATTATAGCTCTGTTCAGTTGAAGAAGATGGTGGGTAGCTTTTCCCTTCCTGTTGGACCAGGGCATATACCTTGATTTTTCGGCTTTCCACTTTTGCATCTATATGTGGAAAGAACCGCTTTAGATCTTCCCGCATCAGCTGGTAAGGGTTGTGATGGAGCGGGGCGATCAGTTCATAACCGAATACATGGGTGCCTTCTGCCATCCAGTCTTCATAGTCCAGTCCAATTTTATCAGACCATAGCTCTTCGGGTTCAAATCCTTCACGGACGATTCTGTTTCTCCCAAAGTAATCCACCAGGTCATTTTCCGAGTAGGCCAGCTGATAATGATATAGCAGGCTCATATTGATAATCCGGATATGGGATACTTCATTAAATCGCTGAATCAGAGATCCGCCGACTTCGGGGATGTACCCTGTCATGGCAGACTCGAACCACAGATTCTTGTTTTGCAGCTGTGGGGTTTCTGTCAATAATCTCGCCTCTACAGGGATTTCTATCTGACGGTCTTCTTTGAGACGAAATGAGCTCTCACCGGAAGCCATTAGCAGATCCAGTTTTTCATCGCTCAGATCCTCTATGCCCGTGATGGCTGTTACCCTACCCTCAGGGTCCAAAATAACCACATGGGGGATTATAAAGTGTGGAAAATAGGCGGCCAGCTTATTGGCATCTACCACCAAGGGCATTTTGGTTCCCTGTATTTCAGGATAGCCATTTAGAAAGTGTTCTATGCTTTCTCCCTTAAACACCGTCACCGGAATGATTTCAAGCCGCTCCCCATATTTTTGTTCCAACTGCTCCAAACGGGAGAGTGATGCGATACTTGCCGTGCAGGTAGGTGCCCAAAACTCAAGTATGACGTATTTGCCCCGATAATCATCCAGGCGGAGTTTATCCGAGCCGTACTGTAGCACCTCGGAGAACTCGATCCCAGAAGGAATCTGATCACCGATGGTGAGCGTATCAGAGGAAGTGGAACTACTGCCCCACTCCTCCTCTACTTCGGGTAACGCAACTTTACTTTTTGCTTTTACTGTGCTTGAGGGAAGGCATAGGTATCCCACTAAACAGATGAGTATTAATTTTTTCATGCTTTTGATGTTTGTAATGCTGGAAGACCGAAGACGGGAGACGGAAGTATGTCACGCCCGAACTAAGTCGAAACGGATTAGCTCCTGTACGCTAGGACGAAAGTCCGATGTCGGATGTCGGGTGACCGATGAGAGCACCGTCATTGCGAGGACGAAGGACGAAGCAATCTCAGTCGCAGTGAGCAGAAGTGGGAAGTCAGAAAGCTCAAAGCTCAAAGCTGAAAGCTGAAAGTAGATCCTCAAACGCTTGAATATTGACTCTTGACCCTAGATTCTAGCCTCTACCCTCTTGCTACTTGATACCTGCTACCTACCTACGGCAGGCAGGCTTGATACTTCTCACAAGACATAGTTTTTCCACCTCGGCCTAATCAACCAACCAGCAATTGTTATAACTAATAACTAAATGGTGTCAGCGCTACCAGCTATTCTGAGCTTGCTGACGTGAGTGTGTAGTAACCGATCTGCTCGGGGATGTGCACCTCCCCTTTCACGGTCTTAAAAATGAACCCTTAGATTGGGTTTTTGGGCTTCAATGGAAATAACAAATCCATAGTGCCACCTTCCTGCTGTGCAGGAGCTGCTTTAGGCAAATATACCGGAAGTGCTAGCCTCCCTGTCCCATTGCTGGGGCCTGAGAAGATGCCCGAGCCTCGAATAAAATAGGAGGCCGCACTTCCAATGTCGAAAATCAATTTGACCATCATCCTGAATTTTAGGCTTCTCAGACCAGCAAC
Organism: Algoriphagus aurantiacus; assembly: GCF_035156405.1. Taxonomy (NCBI): domain Bacteria; kingdom Pseudomonadati; phylum Bacteroidota; class Cytophagia; order Cytophagales; family Cyclobacteriaceae; genus Algoriphagus; species Algoriphagus aurantiacus. Next base: position 8,912 of record NZ_JAXRUT010000049.1, read on the forward strand.
GAGGATGACAATAACTCAAATATAATAAATAATCTAAAGAAGTCAACATTTATGTTGACCAATGATAAAATAAGTTTCAAGAGTTTCAGATCATGAATGACAGTAATCTGAAAAAATTCCGCGTAAACCTTGGAAAAAAAATAAAAAAACGTCGACTTGAATTGAACCTCTCCCAACCCCAATTGGCAATTAGGCTAGGAAATAAAGATAAACAGGTTGTCAATAGATACGAAAAGGAAGGTGCTAATCCAACAATTTTCAACTTTATCGAACTTGCTAAAGCGTTAGAATTTACACTTGATGAATTACTTGATTTTACTGATTTGGAAAAACCAGAATCAAATTAAAGCCTTTAGTCTTAGTAATTCTTTCTCGCAAAAATCCTCAACTATCTTTTTCATCAATTGAACTTTCTGAAGCATATCTCTTAGATCTGCTTCAGAAATTGAATAAGTTTTTTTATATCTTGCATCGATATATCCTTTTTTAAGATTTTTAAAAACGTTGGATTCCTGCTCCACCTGATCAGGATCGAAAAAGAGGAAATATAATTCGGGATTAAGATGCTTCGAATATTCTCTCAAATTTTGAAGGTTATGAGATTTAGGCTTAAACCCCCTATTCACTAATAAAATAGTAGCATATAAATGCTCAGCAGCTTGATGTAAATAGAAATTACTAACCCTTAGACTATGTCTCTCTAATGAATTCTGACCATCCATCAAGAAGTCGCAAGCCATTGGGTACCATATATCATAGTATTCCAGAGCTCTATCCAATAACTGCCTAGGAGTCAGTTCTATTGGCTTAACAAATTCAGACAATTCTGTATCATAAAGGAAAATCCCTTCTTCAATTATTTGTTTGAAAAAATATTGATCATAAGATAGTCCCTCATTGATGTAATCAATACTATGAACAAGAGCACTGACAATCCCCATAACAGAATTAATCGCCCTATTTTCAATCTTACTCTTAAGCTCATATTCCTTGATTGAATTGTCTTTGATCACCACTAAGAAATCAAAATCACTCCGATAAACGAAAGTGACACCATCTTCCACAGTAATATCATCAACCCATTTACCTTTGGCATAGCTACCAAAAAGAATGACTTTTTCCGGATTAGCCACTTCCAAGATGATATCCAATGCTTTCGCAATTTCATCCTGCTTCTTAGGTGGTAAATGTTGAAGTTTTTCGCTTAAATCCATACCCTAAAAGTAGCAAAAATGGCAGTTCGACCAATGTTGATACAAGTTTTCTTCTTAAATTGATAGTGCAACCTGTTTTACTGTCATGAGGAAATTTCTTCTATTCCTAATCTTCTTATTCTCCACATCAACACTCCTTTTCGCCCAAGAGCGTCATGGTCCATACAAGATTCATAAGTTCGTGGATGGAGATACTTTTTGGGTGAAGATGGGTACCGGAAAAAATGAGAAGATCCGCTTAATTGGTGTAGATACTCCCGAAGTAAAGTGGGAAGGACTGACAGAAGAGCAACCAGGAGGAAAGGAAGCTTCGGAATATGTGAAGAACCTGCTAAAGGGTAAGAAGGTGTTGCTTGAATATGACGTGCAGAAGTATGATCGGTATGGAAGGACTCTGGCATACGTGTATCTGGAAGACAGTACTTTCTTAAATGCCCATTTGCTGGAAATGGGACTGGCGAGAATGGCGACCTATCCTCCAAAAAGTTCTATACCATGAAATTGCAATTCCATTGGTAAAAATTTGAAATACCTCCCTTCCTAACAAATCAGGTATGAACTCCAATAATAGCCTCTATTCCACCACTATTGTGACACTGTGTGTGCAATTCCTCTTGAGTAAAGGTAATCAAAAAAACACTTAGACTTTCCTCCCTTATTTCTTTAAATAATAGGCTGTGAGGAGACTTAGTTCGCAGTATCAGAAATGATCGATAGAATTGTTCATACATAGTAGGATTGAAGCCAAAAAACCAGTAAGCCCTTCCTCTCTATTTCTCCTAGCCTATTGACAAGAATCCGTGATATAGACAGAGTAGATGGATATATAACTTTCTCTCTGGGTTCTATTGATAAACCTGAAATAAATCACATCGGCACCGGCAGTGTAATCCTCGGAGAAATGAAACCTCCTCAAATTCTCCCGTTTGACATCCTGAAAACGGGGAAGGATATGATGCTCCTCCAAGACTACTACCTTGTCAATCTGAAAGGTCACTTGGTGGACTGCATTCTCGGGGTCTAGCATGGGATACAGGTACTCATACAGCGGTTTTTCCCATTTGTCCGGTAGTGGTCTTTTGCCTATCACCCATTTGTAAAGTGACTTCCCGCTTATCCCAAGACCGTCCTCGATCACGGAAATCCGGATAAGATGCTTATGCATCATCAAAAATTGTCTGCCAAGTGAATCTGCGATCATACGTTTCTTTCAAGCTTACAACTTAATACATAAGTTGAGAAAAATAAAACACCTCCGCGCTAGTCTGACTCCTCTCAGGGCTTATTCCAATATCCCATTCTATATATCCATTCTCTAAATAATAATATGATAGCTATGTAATGGCCAAATGGGATTTGCCTCCCCTACTGGGACAAGGCTAAAATAATACGTCATTACCAATTGTCTGTTATCGTCTAGTCCTACTCTGTAATTCCTTCTATCCCATACAGTAGTCGAGAGCAATTGGTTTTCTAACCTCCCATCTTCACGCCCGATGAGCTCCGCTCTCAGCCCTCCTATACAAAGTATTATTTTGCTGGAATTGCTGCCTGACAACAATAATCCAAAATGGTAAATCTATCTGACTTGGTTATGACTCTATTTCATTCTCAGTTTTATTATTAATGACGATACCAGCGTAATTACCCCGATTAATGCAACTGGAGTCATGATTCCAAAAAAATCAGCTGTTAATCCAGTCAAAATTGCCCCAAAAGCATATCCCAAATCCCGCCACAACCTGAACACACCTATACTATTCGCCCGTTGTTCTGGATGGGTGAATTCAGCTATCGCTGCCAGAAACGTTGGGTAAACCACCGCCGTACCTATCCCCAGCAGAGTACTTAATGCTGCAAATTGAACAAAGGAAGTAGCAAATATCATGGCTATGATAGCTATACTCTGTAGAAGCATCCCCCAAAACAACATCGCTTTTTTCACAAGTATATCAGCCAGCTTCCCTGTTACCAATTGGCCTAATCCCCATACGATCGGATAAATGGCCACAATTTTCCCCACGTCAGCCAAACTAAACCCTTTGCTGGCTAAAAGGATAGGAAAAAGTCCCCAGATCATCCCGTCATTCAGATTATTCACCAGCCCGGCTTGGGTAATGGAGCCAAGATTTTTGTTTGTCCAGGTTGTTTCCCTGAAAATATTTGTGAGCTTTTTCACTCCACTCACTTGAGTTTCCGAGAGTACATGATGGGCTGTATCTTTTACCAAATAATAACTGGCAAGTAACCCGACCACCGCAAAGCCTATCCCCATATAGAATGGGTATGGTCTAAGCCCAAATTCGGAAGCTATCCACCCTGTGAGGAAGGCAACAATTCCAACGGCCAAGTAGCCTGCGGATTCATTTAACCCCATGGCCAACCCCCTATCTCTGTGTCCCACCAAATCTATTTTCATCACTACAGTACTCGACCACGTGAGTCCTTGATTGACACCCAACAAAATGTTGGCGGCAATGATCCAGTTCCAGTTTGTTGCGAAAATCAGAATAACCGGAACGGGAAGTCCAACTAACCAACCCAAAACCAGGAGATTCTTTCTGCCAAACTTGTTGGCAAATGCCCCTGTGTAATAATTGGTAATGGCTTTGGAAATCCCGAATACCACTATGAAAGATAGAATGGCTGTTTTGGCGGCGACACCAAAATCCACCTCAGCGATCTGAGGTAGAATTGTCCTCTCCAACCCTACCATTCCACCTACAAATCCGTTGATAATAACCAACAAGGTGAACTGTTTCCAGTTCTCTCTTAATCCTAATTTAACATCCATAGCTTATGTGATAGCACACCTGTTAGCACCAGCTTCCAGATCAATAGGATCGATATTGGAAAAGTCTCCCGTGAGATTTTTTTCCAGAATTGTAAGGTAATTCACAGGAGTATCAGGTATCCTATCTAAGAGTGTTTGGACAAAAGTCTCTTCGCCTCGCTTGAGTAGTGACAGATTAGATTCAACCTGCCCTAGTTCAGCCTGGATAACTTTATGGTCAAAAGCTATCGGTTGACTGGTATGTCCAGGCAGTACAACAATGGACTTATCCAGCTTTAACAATTTTCTGAGTGATTGGTAAAGCTGACTTGCTTTATGCTTGGCTCCCTCCTGATTCACTTTCAGATCAGGTCTCCCCACACCATTTGTAAACAACGTATCACCCGTAAGAAGGGCTTTTCCATCAACTAGGTAGCACGTACTTTCGGAAGTGTGTCCAGGGGTGTGAACGGCATTTACCTCTACTTTGCCAAGAGAAAATATCGTATTGTCAGTAATTGGATGGAATGGAAAATTGAGTTTATCATTTTGGGCAATGGAAGGAATAAGCCCATAAGCGTCCGCCAGCATCTTTGATCTGCTCAAATGGTCTGCATGAATGTGGGTATCCATGACATACTTTAAAGTCAGATTCCTTTGGCGAATCACTTTTTCATAAACCTCCACGGGTAATGAGGCATCAACAACCATGGCTTCCTGTTCTGAAACAATCAGGTATGAAAGGCATCCTTTTCCGGTACGCCTGAACTGAATAAGCTCAAAATTATCAAAGGATACTTCTGCTGTATTCCATGACAAACTCCAGCTTTTCATGCCTCCTTGCAGGCTATAGGCTTCATAACCGGCCTTTTGCAATAAGGCAGCAGCAATCTGACTGGTTTTCCCTCCCGAACAAACAGTTACTACCGGAACAGATTTATCCAGTTCGATGGACTCCAAGGCATCAGGATTACCCTTTACTAGTTCATCATACACATCTTGATGAATACTTCCCGGAATATGCCATTCTTGTCGTTCATGGATGGGCCGGATATCCAGTATGGTCACTTTTGAGCCCGAATCCAACCATTCTCTGAGTCTATGAGTATCTATCTCTTTTTGCTTCATCTTTTTTATACTTAATGATGATGCAAATGACGGTACTGCAGAAACCAGTTCCTTTTACATTTGTTAACTAATCAGGAAATATTGCCCCTGATTCTGCTCAGACTAACTTGTGTAATGCCCAAATAAGAAGCGATGTGTTTCAAGGGGATTTCTTTCACTACCTGAGGGGATTTTTCCAACAAAAATAAATAACGCTCCTCCGCGCTATGAAACTGAAGACTTTCAAGCCGGTTGATGGTATCTACATACGAGCGCTCGACTAGTAAGCGAAACAGACGCTCTATATCCCTGTACTGGTCAAAAAGTGTGAAAAGTGGATTTGCAGGTATAGCCAGAAAAATTGTTTCATTAATGGCTTCTATAGCTTTGTGGCTGGGTTTTCCTGTAAAAAGACTCTCCGCACGTATGATGGGATCATTTTCAAATGCAAAATATTCTGTCACGTCCTTGCCATCCTTGTAATAGAAAATCCTGGCAGCCCCTTCCTGCACAAAGTAGATGGTTTTACAAGTCTGACCAATGGTTTGCAGATTCTGATGCTTTTTGATTTTGACTTCTGTCAATAATTCCAATAGGACATTCGAAGCTTCAGGAGACAAAGGACTTATACTGTCAAGATGAGCTAGAAATTGTTGTTTGCGGGCTAAGTGTTCCATCTGACTTCTATACTAACAAATTAAAATCATATGAGTACCCCCTCTTGTATTAGAATAACGTTGAGTAGTGTCTGGGTGAGTTTATAATTTCAACTTACTATCCTAACGAGGCTGTAATTGGCTTTTTCCACCTCCTTACATACTCCCTCCGGAATTATTTCGTTCTCAGGACAGCCATTAAAGAAGAGGCGCTTGGCTCTGCTAGCATTAGACTGTAGCGATCAAAATATTATGTATTCCAGTGTTTTTGTCGAAAATAAGAAAAGCGGGGGGATTTGCGGTTTTTTGGAGGGTTTGAGGGCAACATAAAGCTGGAAGACCTGAAAAACTGAGGTGGGAATTGGGAGGCAAGCCCATGCAGCTCTCAAAATAGGACGTAGAATAATTTTGGCTAGGACGTATGGGTATTTAAGCCTATAATAAATCTAAACCTCTGAAATTAAAACATTTTGTAAATTCACATTTTTACAGACGTCAGTTAAATACCATGAAACGATTACGGATTCTCTGTTCGAAAAAAAACAAGAAAGAGACTTTTAACCGGGATATTACCCATATAGGGGGAGTGAATGGAACCGGTGAGAAATGGACTATTTCAGTCCATGATGCTATAGCTGGCATTCATTCCGGATTGTATGAATTTTATATCGTAGAGCATTTAAAAGAATTAGATGTGCGCATCACCGGTGATATTGAAAAATCCCTGACTGCAACAGGCCAAGGATACCTGCATAATTTACTGGATGATCTGCCTGATTGTCCTTAAGCCAAACTAATAACCATCAAGCGTATTACTGCCACTGACACTCCCCATAAACTGCATATTCAATCAAGTTTTTTATTAGAAATTAATATTTACATAGTTCTCCACTGTTTAGCTTGTTCGATAAAAGTTATGTCTTCAAGATCATCCGCTTTCAATGGTTTGACCAAAAAGGAGGATACTTGGTTATAATTTTTTGATTTCATTTTATCTTCTGGGTCTACAGAAGAAGTTACTATATGCACTTGGAGATCTATATCTTTGGCTTCCAAGGATATCGCTTCTAAAAATCCCCATCCGTCCAACTCGGGCATATTCAGATCTAAAAAAATCAGATAAGAATTCATTGGGTTGCTTTTTAAATGGGACATAGCTTTAAGTCCATTTTCAAAAATCAATAATGGGGTATTAGGTAACTTCCTCCGTATTATTTTGGAATGTACGAAGTTAATCACCGGGTCATCATCAATAAGCAGAATTTGATCTACCATCTTTTACAGCCTCCGTCTTGTTAATTATTTCAAGAATTACATTGTCCAACTCTTCTGCTGAAGCAGAAATCAAGTCAAAAATTTCCCCTGTTGATTTGCCGCCACCCTCATGTTCCTTCATTAGATAAATTAAACTCAAAATTCTGGCAAGTGGTGCCCTGATCACATGGGATTGAAGCCAGGCAATTTCCCGAAGCTTCTCATTCTGTTTTTTGATTTTTTCCAGCTGTTCACGGGATGCTGTCACATCCAAAACCGATCCAACTGATCGTAAGGGTCTCCCCTTTTGGTCTCTGACTATAAAACATCGATCCACAAAATATGCGATTGAACCATTTTCGGTAAGTACTTTATACTCTTTTGACCAAAAGGTTTCTTTCTTATTGTTCAAAGCTTCCTGAAATGAATTCCAAACATCTTCCACTTCTTGGAAAGTCATCCCACTGTACCAGGAATTTTCCTTTGAAAAAGGCTCATTGACGTTGTAATTGATTAATTTACAATAACCGGGACTTCGGTTTATCATTTGGTTCTGGTGGTTTATTTCCCAGATCATTTCATTGCTGGCCTTGATGGCCAATTGAAAACGNACGTTGTAATTGATTAATTTACAATAACCGGGACTTCGGTTTATCATTTGGTTCTGGTGGTTTATTTCCCAGATCATTTCATTGCTGGCCTTGATGGCCAATTGAAAACGTTCATTGCTGAGAGCCAATTGCAATTCATATTCTTTTCTCTCGGTAATATCCTGAATTGTACCCTCAACCCTAACTGGATTCTGATTTTCATCAGCCAGCATTCGGATTTCCTGGTGAACCCACTTGATTTCGTTTGAGGCTGTGATTATTCGGTGTTCAAAACTTTGGACTTTGCCAGGCTCAAGTATATCGCTAGGATCACCTTGGATAAGATATCTATCATCGGGATGGAAAGTTTGCGTCACATTGTCCATAGTTGGAACAAAATTGTCTGGTGTGTAACCATAGAGAAGGTATGTTTCTTCACTCCACTCTGAGAGATCAGTGGTAAAGTCTCTATACCAATAGCCAAGTTTTGCTATTTTTTGCGCTGTTTTAAGCTTCGTGTTGGAGATGGAGAGCTCGATTTGGGCCTCTTTTTGTTCAGTAATATCTTTGGCTACGGCAATGATGATCTTGGATTCTTTTATCACAGTACCATTCCATACTAGCCATTTTATGTTGCCGTCCTTTGTCAAGAATCTAGCCTCAAACGGTTTAGGAGCCGCCCCCCCCATCAACTCTTTAATTCTTGCCTGTGCCTTGGCCTTATCCTCTTCATGTAAAAAATGGAAAACTGATTTGCTAAATAATTCTGTCTTTTCATAGCCTAAAAGTTTGGCAAACGCATTGTTGATTTTCTTAAGATATCCGTCAAAACCTAGTAACCCGTGGGGGTCAGGTGAAATTTTAAATAAACTACGATACTGTTCTTCGGTTATCTTTTGCTTCACCACAGCTCCTATTTGCACACCTGCAGTCGTAAGCAATTTTATCTGAGCCAAAAGATCTTTTTTCTCACAGGAGCAAAGGCAGACAATACAGCCTAAAAATTCCTCATTATTCAAAATCGGAATTCCTATTGCCGTTTGGAGGTTGGCCAAATCGGCTAGTTTAGCCCTTAGAAAACTATCGTTATTTTTCAGATTTTCCAAAACACAGGTTTCCTGAATCTCCCATACCTGTCCGGGTAGTCCT